>JAHQWS010000264.1 GCA_029856295.1 Promethearchaeia archaeon | reverse complement strand
GTGCTACTCTTTCTATTAAGTTCTGGGAATTTTTTTTTTAACATCACTCCGTAATCCATAAGAGCATAGTACCATTTACGTGGATTTGAATTATCAAGAGTTCTTTCTACAATTGGAAGAATCTCTTTATCATCGATTTTTTCTCTCTGGGGGAAAAAGAAATAGATATAACCCCTCCGTATATTGGTCTCTATAAAGATTGAGGGTTTATTAAAGGCAAAAGCTACAATTGAGGAAGCTGTATTAGGGCCTATTTGAGGAAATGACTTTAAAATTTCAATTGAATCCGGGAGTTTTCCCTCAAAATTATTTATTACATTTTCAGCTATTTTTTTTAAGGCTATAGCTCTTCTATTATATCCTAAACCTTGCCACGCTTTTAACAAATCTTCAAGTGGAGCTTTTGAGAGAGCTTCAAAATTAGAAAATTTTTTCACAAAGTTAAGAAATTTCTCAGAAACTCTACTCGTTTGAGTCTGTTGAAGCATTATTTCTGAAACTAAAACATTATAAGGGGTGGTATCTTCCCGAAATGGAAATTTCCTCCCGTATTGTTTATAATATGAATAAATAATCTTTTGAAACTCTTGGATAACCTTTTCATCTAACCCATTTTTGTTGTATAATTTATGAAACTCTGAGATAAATATTGATATACACCGAATTTATTATTATGATTGATAATTAATTAATTAAAAAGAATTCTACTAAAAACTATTATTTTGAAATATCTATTATAAACTCCAAAATTCCTCCTTCCATATGTCTAAATGTTATTCGATACCCCGCATTATCAATAATATGGAGCATTGGCCTATTTTCAAGAAGAATTGAGCCCGATAATGATTTATATTTTAGTTCACGGGCAATTTGAACTAAGTAATTCAATAGAAATTTAGTAATTCCAAGACCACGCCATTCTTTGTGAGATACAAATGCCAATTCAGCTATTGAAGGATTCCCTGACTTAAAGATCCCTCCAATCGCTATGATTTTTTTCTCACTATCTTCGGAATATTCTCCGACTAATATCATGTCTGTTGAATAATCAATATTTATCATGGGTTGGACTAATCTATGGCGGAAATCATGAACAGGAGTAAAAAATCTATAGTAACGATCTTGATCATCTAGAGAATAATGGAGTTCCTGAAACATTCTCTCATCCGTAGACTTTACTGGACGGATTTTAAGGGTCTTTCCATCTTTTAATTCAAGAAAGGTCTCGTATTTTTGAGGATAAACGCTTATCCTTCCGTCTATCGAAACCGGCAGTTTCTGGTCAGAATACACGTAATTCCATCTTTTTGCGTGTTCCAACAATTCTTCCCTAAAATCAGGATGTGCAATATTAATCATTTCAAGAACTCTTTCTCTCACACTTTTGCCATAGAGATAAGCAATTCCCCATTCAGATACAACATAATGCACATCACCACGAGTCACTACGACTCCTGAACCTGATTGAAGATGAGGTACTATACGGGAAACTAAAGTACCATCTTTAAGAGTTGCTGTACTAGGAATCACCATTATCGGTTTTCCATCTTTTGCACGACCAGCTCCCCGAATAAAATCTACTTGCCCTCCGATACCACTATAAAATTGGTGACCTATTGAATCCGAGTTTACTTGTCCTGTCAAATCTACGGTAAGAGCGGCATTTATAGCAATCTGCTTATGATTTTGGCTTATAATGTAGGGGTCATTGCAATACTCGGATGGATGAAACTCAACCATCGGGTTATCACATACAAAGTCATAAAGTTTCCGTGAACCCATGACGAATGAACATATGATTTTATCTTTATGAATGGTTTTTTTCTTACAGGTGATTGCTCCTTCTTCTACGAGATTTACAACACCATCCGAAAATACCTCGCTATGCACTCCTAAATCCTTTTTATCTATTAACTCGGCAGTGACTGCATTTGGTATTTGGCCAATCCCCATCTGAATTGTTGATTCATCTTCTACTAAACTAGCAACGAACTTTGCTATTCTTTTAGATACCTCATCCGGTTCGCCATATGAAAATTCAATGATATCATGATTAGTAATAACAAACGCATCGATGTCATCTATATGTATGAACGAATCTCCTAAGGTACGTGGCATGTTGGGATTAATCTCAGCAACTACTTTATCTGCCGCTTCTGCTATTGATTTAACTATATCTACATTTATACCGAAACTACAAAATCCATACCTATCGGGAGGACTGACCTGAATAAGCGCGGTATCTAAATGCATTTGACCACTTTTAAAAATACGAGGAATTTCAGATAATAACATTGGTGTGTAATCTGCCTGCCCTATTTCAATGAATTTGCGCAGTGATTTTCCAATGAAAAAAGCATTATGTCTGAAGAGATCTTCAATACTACCAGCCGTTTCGTAGTAATCTAAGTCACTTAGGCTTAAAAAGTGTAGTATCTCGACATCAGGAAGTTGTGGACCTAATTCTATCAATTTTTGAGTAAGTTCTATTGGCTCAGCGCATCCTGAGTCTATAAAAATTCTATTCCCTGGTTTAATAAATTGGTTGATTGCTTTTTTTAATGAGACCTGCTTTTTACCATATTTTTCAACTAGTCTATCAATATCTTCATTATGTTCTGTAGACATTCGCATCACTTTAAGATATAAACACTTAACATATAACATGAAGTCTTGAACTGTTTTAAATATTTCACGATAAATTATTGAAATAAAAACTAAATAAATCTTAGTGGATAAATAAATAATTCTTATAAAAATATGGATTTAAAATTAAAATAGCAGATATATTTTAATTAAAAATTAAATTTTATTCTATAATTAAACAAGAATATTTTTTAGAACAATTTGGGAAATTAGTTTAATAATTGAAAACGCTGTTAAAAAGCTTTATTATTGATGTGATCTGGTCAAATGATATATTCACTATTCCTCTATCAGAGCAAATCCGGCCTTCTTTTATACGATAAAAACTTTCAGGATGTAAGCGATGGCAAACTTGAAATGTTCAGTGCGTTTTTTTCTGCTTTAAAGTCATTCATTTCTGAAATGGTTCTTAGTGGCTCTAAGGAGTTAAAGAATATCGAATTAGGAGATTATTTTGTTTTAATTACATTTATACCTGAGACGGAATCCGACCTTGTTATAATTGCTGATAAAGAGGACAATAAAACAATTAATAAATTAGTCCCCAAGCTCGTAAGAATTATCTTAAACTATAAGGAATTATTTATCAATTGGGATCAGAGAGTAAAAACGTTTAAAATATTAGATAAGCCATTAACTGAGCTGATTCTTTCGAAAAAAAGATTAGTTG
>JAHQWS010000263.1 GCA_029856295.1 Promethearchaeia archaeon | reverse complement strand
TATATCATGGATATGACTTTTCAATGTAATTACCCATTCCTCTTTTACTTCATGAAAAGCTTCTGAGATTTCTTCATTTAGTTCTTCTTGTTTCTCATTTAAATCCTCTTTCCACCTTTTAAAACCTTTAGTCTCCTTATTTCCATAAATTGCATTTCCTCCTGTCGCTTGATGATATCTCTTTTTGAGTAATTCATAACTCTCATCGCTTATCTCTTTTGATAGTTCTTCTAAATTTTGTTCTTTATAATCCTGTGTTTTCTTAATCTTTTTGTTTTTTAATCTCTGTAACTTTTGAGCAACTAATTTGGGATATCTTTTTTTTTTAGAATTGGTAATAGTATCATACCAACGCTTCTTATTATAATCGTAAAAGCAGCGAAATGCGTGGAATTCTTTAAACATCTCCTCATCTATTTCATCATATTCCTTAATTTTTTCTCTAAGATATGTACATTCCTGCCTTTCTTCTTCTGTGATTTCCTTTTTTTTATGTTGTAAATGTAAGTAATGTAATCTTGAATGTTCTTCTCTTGCATTGCGGTATTTTTTAATAAATTCAATTAATTCGCCCTTTTTTTCAGGAGATAGATCCTCATCTCTCACCTCTTTAATCCATTCTACCAGTGTTTTTTCCCACTCTTCTTTAAGGTCAATTTCTTTATTGATTCCTTCTCGTTTATTATCTTTAATTTCTGCTTTTTGCTCAATGAATTTTTGATCAACTCTAGATTTTTCGGTTGTGATTTCATTTTCCTTTTTCTTGTTACTGGAGTTTATGTGATCTCTTTCTATCTCTTGAGGTATTTTCTTCTTATCTACTTCATTCTTTGCTTCCGGGATTAGTGGTTCTTTGATTTCATTTTGGCTTATTTCCTCTGTATTATTTAGTTTTTCCTCTTTAGTCTCATGTGGTTCTCGATTTGTAATTTCTTCTACATCTTGTTTTAGAATCTGTGTTGCGTGTTGTCCAGAGGAATATTTCTGTGGTATTTCTTGTTCCTTATCTATATCTTTAACTTTAGATTTGGATACATCTAGGTTCGTCTCTTCTTGAATCTGAATTTCTTCATGATGTTCATTAAATTTCTGTCCATCTTCACTTGATTCATGAATCTTATTTTCATATTCAATATCATTTGCTAATGATATTTCCTTTCCATCAATCTCAGTAAAATTCGCCTTAGTCGTTGGATCCAACTCCTTATCCAATTGCTCTTTCTCTCTATTAATGAAATTTGTTGTAGGTTCATTGAAGTTATCAAAAGTGACTTGTTTTTTTTCAGGTGTCTCCTCAAAATGGAGATCGTTCGTGATAATAACACCCTCTGCTTTCATCTGTTCCATATAATATTGCTCAACGGTTTCTTCTTCTCCGGAGGGGATCATTATATCTTCAGCATAAATTGCGTGAAGCACTTCGGCTTGATCAATATCTTTTACGATGTCTTCTAAATCCTTTTCATATATATGGTCAAAAGTAATCTCATGATCGATACTTTTTTCTTCAATAAACTCTGGTTCATTTTCTTTAATAATATCTGCTTCTATTTCTTCTATTGAACTTTCTCCTTTTAGAGTCAAATCGGGAGGAGTAAATGGATCATATTCCTTCGAATCATCATCATTTAAAGTTACATCGGGAGGAGTAAAGGGATCGTATTCTGGATCTCCTTTATCATAATCAGGACATTTAAATGGATCATAATCTGGATCTCCTTTATCATAATTAGGACATTCAAAAGGATCATAATCTTGGTCGAAATCGTTCGATAATTCCGGATCTTTTTCAGGATCTACATCTTTAGCATCATGATCCCATCCATATTCACCATCATCATCGTCCCAATCACTTCCATATTCGCTCATTAATAAACACTTCAATAAAATATTTCTAAAAATAAATTACAAATCAATATATCTACTCCATTTTTTTAAAGAAAAAACATTTTATGGAATTAGTAAACATTCTAAGTTGTAGAAGAAAAATCTTTAAAGATTCAATTTATATAATTTATGTCTAAGATTAAAAAAAAATATGATATAGATGGTATAGATAACGACATACAAATTTCTGCGCTCTTATCTAAATTATGCCTATTTTCAGAAAATTTATAAGAAACACAGGTGAGAGGAATAGCTAAAAAACCTATAAAAGTAAAAGTTGAGATGCCATGGGTTGAAAAGTACCGACCAAAAAGCATGAAAGAAATGGCATTACCCTCTGCTAGAGTTGAAGGACACCGAGTTAACCTTGCTGATGAATTCACGGATTTTATAAAGAATTTCTTCAAACTCATCAAAATTATCAACGATAAGAATAAAAAAATAAGAGCATATAACAGAACAGTATCAGAAAAAGAACAAAAAGAGGAAGTAAAACTGCCTCCTGAAAAGGCGGCGATCTTATTAGAAGGTCCTCCGGGGATTGGTAAAACTTCAATTGTATATGCGATGGCTCACGATTTAAATATGAATGTAGTAGAAACTAATGCCTCTGATACACGTACTAGAGATGCTCTTGAGAAAAAGTTAAAAGAAACAGTTAAATCTCGAGGAATAATGGATTTTATGACCGAGTCAAAACAAAAATTAATCTTGATTGACGAAGTTGATGGAATCTACGGCACTAAGGATCGAGGTGCTATACCTACAATAATATCTTTAATTGAAAATACTCAGTTTCCTATAATCATGTGTTCTAATGAATACAAACAGAGCCTTCAAACTTTATATAAAAATATCCGACGATTTGAAGTTCATCCCTTACCTGAAAACGAAATCATGAAAATAGCTCAGAATATTCTCAAGAAAGAAAATCTTACCAATATTAGCGAAGAAGATTTAGATTTATTAATTAAAAAAAACCGGGGTGATTTAAGAGGAGTTATCAATGACCTTCAAGGAGTAACTCAGGGTTCTTCAGCAAGAGATAATAAAGAACTAATTTTAAATCTACATAGAGATAGTACAGAAGAAATTTTTACCTTAATTAGAGATCTATTCCAAAAGGTCACAACTCTTGAAGAAGCTCGTAATTTAACTGATAAATCTGACGTTGACTATAACTTTTTATATAAATGGGTTAACGAAAACCTCATTAACTTCATGAACGTTAATGAAGATATAGCAAATGCTTATGAAAATTTATCTATAGCAGATGAAATTTTCGGACGTATAAGGAGAAATCAATATTGGGCGTTGTTACCCTATTTTTACGATTTATTTGCTGGGGGGGTTGCCTTATCTCGTAAAAGCAGTCCACCAACACAAGGATTTCGTAGAGTCGTTTTCCCTAGATATGTTACCACAGGATCAAGT
>JAHQWS010000262.1 GCA_029856295.1 Promethearchaeia archaeon | reverse complement strand
GTTAATGGATTTTCAATTAACCTTGAATATAAAAAAAATTATTGCTCCTTTTTCTCAGTAAGAGCTTCCAGAAATAGTGAAGCAATGGAAGTGCTTATATTAATCTAATTCTTATATTAATTTATTAAGAAATCAAAAATGTAAGAAGAATTTTAAAGGGGGAAATCAATATGGAGAAAAAAACATATTATAAGTACCTATTTATTGTTGCTGCAATATGGAATTGGGTTGCAGGAATATCGTTCATAGCAGTGGGATTAGGTGAACCTGTCTCGCTTTTGCAAGCTTTATATGTTGGTCTAGGAAATACAATCCTGCTGGTAGGAATCGGGTTTATTTTCGTATCGCTGGATGTAAAGAAAAATAACGCAATTGCGTTAATGGGTATTATAGGAAAATTCTTTGCTTTCATAAGCGTTTTGATATATTTTTCTTTAGGCGTAGGAGATATATCTACAGTTATCGCTGGAACTATAGATTTAATCTTTGCAATCCTATTTATTGAATTTTTAAAAGGTGTCAAGAGACTAGAATAAAGCATTATGATCTTTATTTCCTACTCTTGCAAATGAGGTATACAAATTTATTTGAAAAGATCCCAAAAAAATAATATTTTAGGTTGGTTTTCTTCTGGTATTATTAAGATTTATTGAATTTTGGCTTGCGCTTTTGTAAGAAAGCCATCAAACCTTCCATGTTTTCCTTGGTACCCATGGTCTTGAGCACTGACTGACGTTCCTGATACAGACCTTCCTGTAACGGCTGATCTCCATATTCAACTACACATCGTAGTACCTCAGAAACCGCAAGTGCTGGCATTTCTGAAAGTTCTTTCGCCAACTCAAGCGCACGTTTTTTAAGTTCTGCGTTCGGAACAACCTCGTTGACCAGACCGATCCGGTACGCTTCCTGGCCGGAGATCTTTCTTGCTCGGAGTATCATGTCAAGTGCGTGCATACGACCCACACAACGGGTTAGCCGCGCGCTCCCTCCCCAAGCTGGGACCGTGCCCAGTTCCAGCTCCGGTAGACCAATCTTTGCACCTTTCTCGGCGACCAGCCGAAAATGACATGAGAGTGGCAGTTCCAGCCCTCCACCAAGGCAATAGCCGAAAAGCGTGGTCACTACTGGCTTACAGATATTCTCGATCGCGCTGAGTACTCTTAGGCGTTGATCTAGAATGTTTTGCAGGCGCTTGGAGTCGTTTCCCACCTGGGCCATCTGTTTAAGGTCCATGCCCACCGAGAAATTGTCCTCCCCTTCTGCTGTAATCACGATGGCGCGAATGGACCGGTCGGTCGAAAGCTTCGGGACTAGTTTTTCCAACTTGTCGAAAAACTCCAGACTCATCGGATTCATGGGCGGTTTGTTTATAGACACGATCGCTACTGCACCCTCTTGTGTGAACAATAGGGGATTTGTCGCATTTTTCTCGTCTGTCATTTCAATCTCCAATTCTTAATAAATTAATGAAAGTCAGCTAGAATATAAAATTTTTATAGAAATAATTCCATAAACCCTAAATAGCATTAATAAATTGCGAAATTCTGAAGTCGATATTTTTCGACCCTAGGAGTATCCAAATCTAGCCTCATGTTCTCAATTCTACAAAATCCAAATATTATTTTAAAACTATTATGATTAAAAAGAAAAAAATCTATTTAATTATTTCAAAGACAAAAAGTAGATTTAATAAGACATCTATTAGATTTAAATCTTAACTCCAATATGAATAATTATGGTCCAAAATAAAAAAGTAAAAAAAATACAGGGTCCCGAATACTTAATCGGCTTTTTACAAAGATTCTACGAGTTATTAGTAACACATTCGGGACTTGAATTAGGTTTTTATGATTTGATTAATCAGTATAAATTAATTTCATTTAAGAAATTGGCATCCTTAAAAAATTGTTCCGAAAAACTAGTCTATTCATGGTGTAATGCTGCTCTCGCAATAGGCCATTTAAAATTGGAAAATAATAACTATTCCCTTTCGTCTTGGACGAAGAATTATCTTTGTAAAGATTCTACTAGTTATTTGGGATTTTTACTCCAAAATATAGATGACTTTTTTTTCCTTTATCAAACCTTAAAAGAGAGATTTGATGGAAATTTTCCTCCTTTAAAGGGATCTCATGCTATTAATATTGTCAAAGGTATAGCTCCACTGGCAAATTTTTTAGGTCCCCTTTTACGAGAGGAAATTCCAAAATTGAAAGAAAAGTGTGAACTATTAGATTTAGGTTGTGGTCTCGGCAGTTATTTAGTATCACTTGCGAAATCAAATCCTCAGCTTTATGGGACGGGTATTGAAGGCGGATGGGGATCGGAAGTGGTTAATGAGGCGAGAAAATATATTAAACAAAATAATATGGAAAGTCGTATCCGAATTATTAAATCTGATATTTTAAAATTTGAGACTGAACAAAAATTTGATGTTATTTTTATGAGCGGATTCATTCAGGCTTTTCAAAAAGAAGATGTTACGAGTATTTTAAAAAATTCTTATAATTGGTTGAATGATCAAGGAGTAATTGCTATTCAGGAGAATTTAATTAGTGAAAACAAATTATCCCCTCAATTTAATGTTTTATTCGATTTTTATTTAAATTTAGAATCTCCCAATGCCGGATTATATTCATATCAAGAATTATATGCGATGTTAAAGGAAGCGGGATTCATAGAAATTAAAAAATATTATATTTTATTTGGATTGGCCCATGTCATTGCAAAAAAGGAGATTTAAAAAAACGCTATAGATTATTCAGTAGAGTGATAACTTTATATAAAATTCTTTAAAAAAACGAGAACAAATGATTCTTATCTAAGTCGAGAGTTACTTTAATAAATCCTATTAAATCTAATCTTTGGGATCATCTTTGGTAAGATCTAACTCTAAAACTTCATAAACCTTCTTAAAGTTCATCTTTTCATATAATTTAGAGGCTTCCAATGCTTTATCTTTAATATTGACTTTAACTTTTTCAACTTTAATTCTTTTCAGATGTTCAAGAGCTTTCTTTAATAAAATTTCTCCTACTCCCTGACCCCTATACTCACTTTTCAGGTATAATTGTTTAATATATCCTTCTGACATTCCGAAGGGATCAATTCTAAGTTCTGCAATAATCATACCTACAACTTCATTATTATCTTCATTTACAGCTATTAAAATCCCATGTCTTTGCAGTGGATCATATAATCTTCTTTGAATTCCCCAATCGAAACGTTTAGGATCAAACTTTTGTCCTAGCCCCTCAACTAAATGTTTAGTAAATTCTCTTAACGCATCAATCTCATCTGGAGAAGCAATTTCTACTTTAATCAATTTTAAATCAGCTTCAATTTCTTTAATAATTACAAATTTTATAAGATAAATAAGTGATTTATATATTTTATTTATTTCAATTAATTAAAATTTTTTATTTATTTCAAAATAAATCATGTCTAACTTAATATTTTATAAATATCTTAATTAAATTTTTTAAAATAATTTATTAATTCTAAGGACGTAACTTTAAATCAATCATGGATAAAAATAAAGAATCTAAGTATTTAGCGTTTGATTTAGGTGCTTCTACTGGCAGAGCTATAGTTGGAATAATAGAAAAAAATAAACTAAAATTAGAAGAAATATATCGCTTTCCAAATGGCGGTATTCAAATTGGTGAATCTCTCTATTGGGATCTTTTATCTTTATTTAAAGAAATAAAAAATGCTTTATTGATTTACGTAAAAAAACATGGTCATGATCTCAATTCGATTGGAATAAACACTTGGGGGGTAGATTTTGTACTTTTAGACGAAAAAGATGAACTTGTAGGCCCTATACATCATTATAGAGATAAGAGAACCGTTGGAATGGTAGAAGAAATGTGTGAAGTTGTCCCTAAGGAAGAGATTTTTAATCAAACCGGTATTCAATTTATGGAACTTAATAGTTCCACTCAAATTTTCTCAATGATAAAGAATAAATCGCCTCGCCTTAATATTACTAAAAGATTTATAATGCTTCCAGATTATTTTAATTATCTCTTATCAGGAGTTATCGCTTCAGAATTTTCAGATGTTACAACAACCCAACTTTATAATCCAGTAAAGAAAGAATGGGCATATGATTTGATTGAAAAATTGGGATTAAAACCAGAATGGTTTCAGAATATCGTGCCTGGTGGTACAATATTAGGGTCTATACAAGATAATATAGCAGAAGAAGTAGGATTAAATAAAGATACGAAAATAATTGCACCTCTTACACATGATACCGGTTCGGCATATACTGCTGTACCTGTTGATATGCATGAATATAAAGAAGGTGAATTTGCCATTTTAAGTTCAGGCACTTGGAGTTTACTCGGAGTTGAGTTACAAGAACCTTTAATATCAGATAAAGCTTTAAAATATAATTATACAAATGAAGGTGGAATTAATGGAACTATTCGTTTCTTGAAAAATATTACAGGTATGTGGTTGATCCAAGAATGTAAGAAATTGTGGGATAAAGATAATTTAGGCTTAACGTGGGAGGATATTGAGCTTGAGGTACAAAAAGAGGAGAGCTTCCAATTCTTCATTAATCCAGATGACCATAACTTTATGAATCCAAGTAATATGATTCAAGCAATTAAAGGTTATTGTAAAAATACGAAACAAAACATACCTGAAACCATCGGACAAATTTCAAGAACGATATTTGAATGCCTCGCATTTAGATATAGAGAAGCAATAGAAAATCTTGAAGATATTATTAAAAAAAAAATAAGAATTCTTCATATTATTGGAGGAGGAAGTCAAAATGCTTTATTGAATCAATTTACTGCAAATACATTAAATATTCCTGTGAAAACTGGACCAAGTGAAGCCACAGCAATAGGTAATCTTTTGGTCCAAGCGCTATCCTTTGGAAAAATTAACGATATTGTTGAATTAAGGAAAATTGTCAAAAATTCATTTCCAATTACTGATTTCACTCCAAAAGATGTAACAAGATGGAATGATGCCTATAATAACTATTTAGGAGTAATAAGATAAACAATTAATAATATATAGATTTTATATCTACTTATTTTGTCAAATCTTTGTTTCATTTGTATGAAACGTCCATAAATTTAAATCTGTTCAGAATTATGTATATTAAATTTAATTTAATTACCCTAAAATACCAGATAATTATTAATTTATAATTTCTTGAGTTTATAAGTTAGTCTTTTTTTAAATTTTTTTCTTAAATTTATTCAATTTTTATTTCCGACAAATCAGTTTATTTCTCGAAAATACTTTTCTAAGATCGGTATGCCACCCAATTTCATTTTTCAACTTATTCACATACGAAACGAAGAAGTGGTTTATTTTACTTTCATGGTCACTAACAATTATTTATTGATATGAGGTATTTTTAAGATATCAACACATTTTACCGCTATATTTAAATACTTCTGTGCTCCAATATTATATAGATGGTGTTTTTAGTAAAAAAGGTTGTGAAAGGGAATACATATCTTTATCTTGAAGAAAGAGCCTGGATTAAAGGAAAATCTAAAAGGCTATGGCAAAAATATCTTGGTCCGGAAGATAAGATAAAAGAATACTTTAAACCTCTGACAAAACCCGAATATACCATTACAACTCTCGACTTTGGGCTCCCACTTGCTCTAATGAACCTCATAAAAAAACTCGATCTCATCAAAATCATCAACGATTACTCGAATAAACGAGCTCAAGGATTAACATTAGGACATTATCTCGTATTAGCGGCATTAAACCGCTGCGTGAAACCTACTTCTAAGGCAAAAATCCGCAGGTGGTTTGAACATACCGCACTTTTAGATGAATTTCCATCGATTGAAACATATTTAGATTCAATGGCCTATACTAACCATTTTAAATATTTAACTCCGGAAGTTATTGATAAGATAGAAGCCCGCATTCACGAAAAACTCCTAATGAAATTCGGTGTGGAAATGAAGACTTTATTCTACGACCCTACCAATTTTTTCACTTATATCAATCCTAATCTCGATATGGAGCTTCCTAACCACGGACATTCCAAGGATGGACGATTTACACTTAATCTTGTTGGGTTAACCCTTTTCTGTACTCATGATGGCGGACTTCCTATAATGCACGAGGTATATCCTGGAAACATTCAGGACGCCCCGCTTTTTCGGGATGAATTAAAGCGCATTTTTAAACGACTAAAGGGTATTGGGGTTAAGAATGAAGAATTATGTTTGGTCTTTGATAAGGGAAATATTTCTCCAAAAGCATTTGATCAAATTAATGATTCGGGCATTCGTTTTATTTGTTCAATCCGTCCCAGCACGCAAAAAGACCTTCTCGAGTTGCCTGCAAGTAAATTTACCCTTGAAATGCTCCCTAACGGAAAAAAAGTCGGTGTGCTTGAATTTGAATATAAAAAATACGGAGAAGACCATAGACTTTTTGTACTATACAATCCGAATCGAAGAGAGTGGCAGGAAAAGAATCTTAAGAAAAAGCTTGAAAAACGACTCTTAGAAGTGAATGAGTGGTTTCAGGACAGGTTAAACGTAAATAAATGGAGGGAGCCAAAAAATGTTGAGAAAAAAATTCGCGACATCATCAAAACTAAAGCATATTTTAATTGGATCAAATATTCCGTCTCAGGAATACACGCGAAAGTTACCTATTCCGTTGAAATCGATAAAGATGCATTAGATGCTCATGTAGATACGCTCGGTAAGACATTTATTCTTACTAACCATCTGACCATGAAGCCTCTTGATGTTACATGGTTATTCAGACAACAATACACCGTGGAACGAGCATTTTCCTATATTAAAGCACCCTCAATGCTCTCAATTAGACCCCAGTACTGTCATACGGACGATAGCATTCGAGGGCATTCGTTTACTTGTGTTCTTGGACTCTTGCTCTTAACACTCTTAACACGAGAAATTCAGCGGAACTATAAAGAAATGAGCCTTCCTAAAATTGTAGAGACGCTCTCTGAAATTGAGTTAGCCATAATAAACTATGAGGGTACTAAAAAAAGTATTAAAAAAATGGTTGAAATCTCAAAAGAAGCTCTGAATTTGTCTAAATTTTTAAAACTTGCTGAATATCTGTAATTTAACTTTTTTATGGTCACTAACTTTTGTATGGTACCCCCAGAGAACGTCATCTTTTAAAGTTACAGAGCGAAAAAGTTTTGAATGAATGATAACTTATAAACTCAAGAAATTCAAAAATTTTTAACTTATTATTTTAATTCGATTACTTACTTGTATTTTTCATATATCTTTTTATATGAAAGGATATTTGAGACTTTATTTTATATAGGCAGAAATAAGGAGCCATACAGATTACTGGCATTTTGATTAAGAAATTTTGTCATTACTGAAAGAGCCACGTTGAGATTAAAATATCCTGAGTTTATTTTATCAACTAATATATCATTTATCAAATCTTTCGCTGAGAATATAAAATCTCTAGGGTATAACTACTTATGGATTTCCGATGATTGTCTTACCTTAGATTTGAAATTTTTAAACAGATTTTGTGATAGACTAATAGAAAAGAATTTGAACATAAAATGGTTTTGCCTTTCACGAGCAGATATTGTAGATATTAATATTTTTAAAAAAATGAAGATGGTTGGTTGCGAGAAGGTATATCTGGGACTGGAATCTGGTAATAATGACATACTGAAGTTAATGGGAAAAAATTTAACCGCTGAGCAGGGAAGAAGAGCAGTAACTTTATATAAAAAAGTGAAAATCAAAGTCGCTGGTTTTTTTATTGTGGGATACCCCGGGGGGACGTGGGAAACAATAGATCAAACCTTTAATTATGCTTTGGAGCTTAATTTAGATGAGGTTTCTTTCAATGTTCCATATCCATTACCGGGTTCAGATTTATTCAAAAGAATTTCAATAATTGATTTTGAGAAAGATTGGGTTATGGAAAATGAAATTAAATTTGTATATGATTCAATTTTCGAAGAAGAGATCATAAATCTAAAAATGGAACACTTTTACAAAGAATATGAAAAGAAACATCTCCTAAATATAATTTAAAATATTATATCCTCTTGCTCAAAAAAATCTGGGGTATTATGAGGTATAAGTAAAATTAAAATTTATAAATTATTTTAATGGATTATATAAATTGTAAGAAACTATTCAAAGTATCAATTTGATAATTTAAATTTTTATATAATTGCTATAAATTATCGCATAAGAAGGATTTAAAATGATGAATGAAAAGAGAAGAGAATTTCTGCAGATTTTCAACATTATCGCATATATCATCATGATAGTGTTTAACGCCCTCTCGGGTACTGAAATTTTTAACGGGAGGTCGGTAGGTGGAGTTTCAAATAAATATCCTAATTTATTTACCCCTGCAGGGATTACATTTAGCATATGGAGTGTGATCTACCTTTTCTTACTTATTTACGTTTTTTACCAAGCTAGGGACGTTTTTAAAACTCGAAAGGAAGATATCCCTTTTTTAGAGCAAATCAGCATTTTTTTCTCGTTAAGTTGCCTATTCAATAGTGTATGGTTAATCGTCTGGCTTTATGAATTAATTTTGCTCAGTTTGATTATTATGATATTATTACTTTTAACTTTAATCGTAATATACCTACGGTTAAATATAGCACTTGGGGATTTGAATAAGCGGGAAAAAATAATCATATGGACTCCGTTTAGTCTTTATTTGGGCTGGATAACTGTAGCTACGATCGCAAATACTACAGTTTTCTTAGTATCTATCAACTGGGATGGGTTTGGAATTCCAGCGTTTACATGGACGGTAATTGTAATCATAGTTGCATTGATTCTTACATTAACAATCCTTAATACCAGAAAGGATTTTGTATATCCACTAGTTACCATCTGGGCTTTAATAGGGATAATTATCAGAAGGATTGATGATTATTATGATTTGGCTGTCGTTGCGCTCGTTATAATTATAATAATTAGTGCAAATTTAGTATATCTCCTAATCAAAAACCGTCAGTAAGAAATTTGTCAATGATGTTCTAACAGAGGGGATATTATTACCCCTTTAATTCCTAAAGCTTCTTTCTTAAAGCTTGGACTATTCTTTTTTATACGGATTTATAATTTAAATAAATAATAATTAAATATTGTATTAAGGTAGTTCATTTAATACATATGATTTATGAAAAACTAATTAAATTAAAGTGAGATAAGTTGGCAATAGATATTAATTGGGTGGCCGTAATTGTTGTTGGTATTATATATTTCTTAATAGTGTTTTTCTGGTATTACCCGCAAATTTTTGGTAATATGTGGCTCGAGTTAGTTGGTAAAGAAGGGGTAGAAAAATCAAAAATTATCAAAGAATCAATTGTTATGGTGTTTACGAGTATCATAACTGTGCTTATACTTGAGGTACTTTTGGATCTGACAGGTTGGAACGATCTAGGTTCTGCTTTACTAATGAGTTTGCTTTTATGGGCGGGGTTTGTAGCAATGCTAGCGATAAACCAGAATATCTTCAACGATAGGGGCGTAAAATTATTTCTTATAGAATATGGTGCTTATTTAGTGGCTTTTTTGGTGTCAGGATTAATTTTAGCCCTATGGCAATAAATTTAATTATTTTTTTTTTGTTTACGATAACTTTATTTAATTTTGAGGTAAAAGATTTTGAGGCTTCTGGGATTAATTGGAGGCATGAGTTGGGAAAACACGCTTGATTATTACCGAACAATTAACGAGATGGTAAATCAAAGGTTAGGAGAATGGAATTCGGCAAAGATTTTACTATATTCGGTAAATTTTGAAGAAATTCTTCCACTTCAAAACAAGGATGAATGGATTAAAATTGCAGATATAATGATAGATATCTGTAAGAAATTGGAAGCCGCAGATTGCTCTGCTATAGTTATATGCTCCAATAGCATGCACAAAATCGCAGATGAGGTTGAAAGGAATATTTCCATTCCTTTAATTCATGTGGTCGATGAGGCGGCACTAGTGATTAAGTCAGAAAAAATTAACACGGTCGGATTGTTAGGGACGAAATTTACAATGGAAGGGGGTTATTATGCCGAGAAAATAACTGAAAAATACGGTCTAACCGTCTTTTTGCCGAATCAAGAAGAGAGAAATTACATTCATGATTCAATCTATAACGAATTCGCCCGAGGTACATTTTTGAATCATACAAAGCACAAATTTTTAAAAATTATCGGTAATCTGAAACAGCAGGGGGCTCAAGGGATTATTCTCGGATGCACAGAAATCCCGATGTTAATTAAACAAGATGATGTAGATGTGATACTTTTTGATACCTTAAAAATTCATTTAAAAGCAGCCGTTAATTTTATGTTATCTTAACCTTTCAAAAAAAAGAATGGAGGTAAAATCCAAAATTTCGCCATTTTGGTATTAATGCAATTCCAGATAATGTGATCCTTCTTTAAGAGTTCGAAGTGCTTCCCTTAGGAGACTATAGGAAAGAGAAGATTGAAGAAAAATGATAAGTTTCATTTATATATACTTTAATTTATTAAACGTAAAATTAATATTTGTTAACAAATCTAGTTTTAGAAAACTTATTTTTTTTGATGATTATGAAATATCGAAAGATGGGTTCGTTAGGCTGGGAAGTATCTGCGTTAGGATTCGGTGCTATGCGGTTGCCAGTAGATAAACAATTTAAAATTATCGAAGATGAGGCAATTAAAATGATTCGTTATGCAATCGATAATGGCGTAAATTATGTGGATACGGCATATCCTTACCATATGGGTGAAAGTGAAGTATTGGTTGGAAAAGCGTTAAAAGATGGATATCGGGAGAAAGTACATCTTGTGACAAAATGTCCCATATGGTTCGTAAAAAAGAGAGAAGATTTTGACACTTATCTTGACGAACAGATTGGAAGAATGCAGACAAATCCAGATATTTATCTATTCCATGGGTTAAATAGGGAAAGATTGGAAAAGATCAAAGAGTTAAATTTAATAGATAAGATGGAAAATGCAAAAGAGAATGGAAAATTTAAGTATATAGGCTTTTCTTTTCACGACGGGTTTGATGCATTCAAGGAAATTATCGATTATTATGATTGGGATTGCTGCCAAATCCAGCATAATTATCTGGATATTGATTTTCAGGCAGGCACTAAAGGTTTAAAATATGCGGGAAGTAAAAATATCGCAGTAATCATTATGGAACCTATTCGCGGAGGTAAGCTGGCTATTCCAGAGCATAAATTAGATACAAAACCAGAAATTAAGAAAGTATTAGTTAAATCAAAAAATAAAAGGAGTATGGCCGATTGGGCTTTACAATTCCTTTGGAACCAGCCCGAAGTTTCAGTTGTATTAAGCGGAATGAGTACCATGCAGCAGGTTGTAGAGAATGTAGAATCTGCAGATAAATCGGGGATCAATATCCTTTCCGAGGAGGAATTACAGACAATTTCTGAATTGCGGGAAGTGTATAAAAAACTGGATGTCGTGCCGTGCACCAGCTGTGGGTATTGCCTGCCGTGCCCTAATGGAGTCACCATCCCGGGCGTGTTTCGAATATTGAACGAAATTGCGTATTGGGGGGAACGGGGTAGAATGAGAATTGCCTTTTTCTATGACCGTATGGTAAAAACTCCGGAGGAACTAGAAAAGAAGAACGCCGAGGGAGATGAGACTGAAGGAGCAGCATCTCTTTGCATCCAATGCGGGGAATGTGTAGATAAATGCCCCCAACAAATTGATATTCCTAATATGATGGAAAAAGCAAATCTTATCTTTAAGGACGGCAAAGAAGTTTCTGAGATCTTGAATTGAATTTATTAGCGAACCAATCACTCAAATAACAATTTATTTTAATTTTTTCCTTTTTCTTTACGCTTTATTGCTCGATACCAAGATTTTACTGTATTTTCTATCCATTGTGCATCTGGAAAACAGCCTTCTGTCCAATTTGTTTGCGATTTTCCGAAATATTCAGGTAAATTTGGATGATTAAGGGCTTCTTTTACAGATAGTTTTTTAGAGCTAATTTCCTCTAAAAATGAAATTAAATCTTCATAATACCTTTTTATTTTTGAAATATAATCTTTATTCACAACCGTACCATGTCCTGGAATTGCTTTTTCTATATCTAAAGATTCCCAATGACGGTAGATTTGTAAAGCTTCATCTGGATTTCCCGGTAATTGAGCATAACATTCAAGTAAATTATCTCCCCCGCAGAGAGTTTTATCGCGGGGAAAGTATACAAAAGCAGATCCTCCGCTATGTCCACCTATTACTTTAAAAAGAAGTTCTTCTTTACCTTCTCCTAACCATAATTCATCCTTTACAATAATATTAGGTATAAATATCTCCGCATTTGCAATAATTTCAGCCATATTCTCCTCAACATCAAAAATTTTAATGCATTCTTCACTTGATTTATCTTTTTTTCTTCTTATTAGGCTTTCAATTTCTGGAATACCTGATTCTGCGATAATTATCTCTTTATCTTTGAAAATCTCTATAGCAATTACGTGATCCCAGTGAGGATGAGTAAAAATGAGATGGGATGTTTTCTTCCGAAACTTTTCTTCCATATCAATTTTAAATTTCCTGATTATATCATGATATACACCACAATCGACAAAAACTATGGAATCTGAGAGTGAGATGCAGGTTGAGGTCACAGTTTGAGGAGCATTGTTAATATTACTCAATGGTTTGGATGGTATCATCATAACTACATTCTTGGTTACTTCAACATACGACATGTCAATCACGTTATTTGATAATTAAATAAGATGATATCATTGCTTTTATTTATCTTTTTTAATTTTAATGCTTTTAATTATAATAGTACGAGATTTCTTTAGCATCATTTACATTTTCTGCTCATTGAATTTGAAATTATAAAAGGAAATGCAAAAATTTATAATAAAATTGTATTATAATTTGTTTAGTCTCATATAGAATACCAAAAAAAAATTTAGTATAAAACCATGAAGAAGAAGGACAAAAAATCAGCTAAGAAAGCAAAGGGTTCAGAAGAAGGAAAAGATACTGAACAACTTAAAAAAATGAACAAATTAGATGTTATGCAAAAAATTGATGATTTAAAATCAATTCAAGAATCAAATATGATTGAAGGAAATAACGAAAAAGTGATGAAACTTGCTAATCAAATTATTGAATTGGCGATTCGTTATAACATGATGTATCGCATAAAAGAACAAGAGGATCTCCTTCAATTAATGGCCAAAAAGGAACAAAAAAAGTTTTTCGCAACAGAAATTGAAAAAGAATGTCTTATTTTAAATGAAAAGTATGATATCTTTATCGAGTCTAATGAAATCCACCAAGCACATGAGCAAATTGAGAATTTTAAAGAAAAATATCGCAATAATCCTGAATTTAATACACTTCACTTAGTAATATCTCTATTAGAAAAAGACAAAAAGACCTGGATAAAATATCTATCCACTTCACAGAATGAATAAGGCATTAATAAAAAATTTGATTTTTCATAAAAAACCCTTTTTATAATTCAAAGAAGAATATAGTAGCATTCATAAATCGTATTAAGTAAATGATAAAACAACAGATTAAATTTAAAAGTTCAAGTTTTGAATTTTATGTTGATTCAATTATAAATATTGAATCTGAAATCACAATAACGAAAATTTCAGATAATATACAGCATTTAAAGTTTTCTTATCATTTAGATCAGACCGCTACACAAGATGATTGGAAAATAATATTAAAACCCGATTTTATCCCAACTTTCCATTGGACCCCTCATTTAACACCTACAGAAAACCATGTGATAGATCAGCATGTATTCCGTTCGCCTGCTTTAATAGTGTCCAATCCAAAAAGAGTACTTATAGTTATCCCAGATTTAGACATATTATCTACTTCTTATAAAACTCCGGAAGCCCATACAGATAGAAAAAAACCTCGCTGGTATCTTGATTTAGATGCTCCAAATAATCATCTAATATTAGGAATGAGCTGTACACGCGTAAAAGACCATGTATTATTTGTTAAGGGAAAAGGAGCGAGATATACTCCGGGGATAGTCCAATTCGGATTTTATATAATGTATTTTGAAGGGAGTGAAATAGGAAAAAATCCTTGGCGAAAGGTTTTAGAATTCTTATGGGCGAAATGGGGAGAAAAATTATATAAACAAGGTAAACCATTGCTTCCAGACTTAACTGAGTATGTTGAAATCACATATGATTGGGCGTTTAATAGATGGAAAGAACAGGTATGGCAAGAATTTACGATTAATGGAAAAAAAGTGGGTGCTCCTGTTTTTGTTGTAAATGCCACTCAGAGCCCTAATTATAAACAACCCTATAACGAGAGAGAATTTCGTTCCATTTGGAATCAAGCTTGGTTTTCTTCACTCAGATCTGCTTCAGGTTTATATAGATATGCTATTCATACAAATAATAAAGATTATCTAGAAAAAGCATGTCTGACTAAAGAATTAGCTCTTAGTTTTCCTCAAAAAGAAGGGATTTTTCCCTCTGTTATTGGAACAGAATTAGAAAGGAGAGAAATAAATGGAAAGAAAGTGTATCGTTCTAAGAGCTGGGATCACTATTTTTGGGGAAATTCAAATAGAAATCCTTTTAAGACTGATTCTCGCTTAGCACCTTATCATATTTTAGATATGAGTTATACTGCGTTAAATATGATTCGTTGGTACAGAGAGCTTGAGCAGGATGACCGATTACTAGAATATGCTGAGAGATATGCTAATGCTTTATTAGAATTACAAGCCGAGGATGGTTTTTTTCCAACTTGGTTAGATTTTAATACATTAAAACCTTTGGGCGTGTTAGAAAAATCTCCAGAAACATCCATGTCAATTACATTCCTTATACAACTATTCAAATTAACAGACAATGAAAAATATAGAGAAACTGCTCTTAAAGCTATGGATCCAATTATAAAAACTATTATTCCTAAAGGACAATGGGAAGATTTCGAAACGTATTGGTCTTGCTGTCGATTTGGCTCAAATCGAATTGGGCAAAAATTTGAAAGAAATAACATATTTAAACAATGTAATTTTTCGATGTTTTGGACTGCAGAAGCTTTATTAGAATGTTATTATTCTATACGCAAAAAGGAATTCTTGAAAATAGGGCAGAGAGTCTTGGATGAACTACTTATGACTCAGGCATCATGGCAACCCCCTTATATTTATGTAGATTCATTAGGAGGATTTGGGGTTATGAATACTGATGGAGAATGGAATGATGCCCGTCAGAGCTTATTTTCTGAGTTGATTATTAAATATGGTATAAAATTAAAGTGTAAAGAATATATTCAGCGAGGATTAGCGGCGTTAAGAGCATCTTTTGTTATGATGTACTGTCCCCTAAACCCTCAAACAAAAATCCAATGGGAAAAAGCATGGGATTTTTTTAATGAAACAGATTATGGATTTATGATGGAGAATTATGGGCATGGGGGAAAAACCAGTCCCGATGGGCTAGGTATGGGAGGATTCACAATTTATGACTGGGGGAATGGATCTGCGTCTGAAGCCTTCAATAGAATGGTTGATCATTATGGTATGGAATTTCTCATTCAAAATTAATATCGGTAAATAGAAAGCTTATTATATTAACATATTTAGTGTTATAATTAATAGACTATAAAAGGTACTTTAAATATGAGTGAAAAAATTCCACGAAAAGTTTTATTAGCTATAATTCTCATAAATTTTGCCGGTCAGATCGCATGGGCTGTAGAGAATCAATATTATAACGTGTTTATGTATAATGTCATAGCACCCGTTCCTCTATATATTTCCATACTCGTAGCAGTTACCACAATTGTGGGGACTATAGCGGCAGTTATCATGGGATCTTATAGCGATGTGAAAGGCAAGAGAAAAACCATCATTTTTGTAAGTTTTATATTTTGGGGCATAACTACGGCGATGTTTCCCTTAGCGGCATTTTTTAGACCAATTATTTTAGCAGTCATGATTGCAATATTATTTGATTCGATAATGACTTTTTTTGGGTCTACAGCGCTGAATGCGGGATTTAATGCGTATGTTACGGATGTAACGACCGAAGAAAATAGGGGCAAAATTATGGGGATTGTTCAATTAGTCTTTCTAATAGCTTTGATAATAACTTATGGAGTTTCCGGGTTTTTCATTCAAGCATTTGGATATTTTGCATATTTTTATGTAGTTGGAATTGTTGTAGGGGTTATTGGGATAATAGGAGGCTTTTTAATCAAAGATTCAGAAGATCTAAAACCTTTGAATATCTCTGTTTACGTACACATTAAAAATACATTTAAAGGAGGGACACTTAAAAATCACAAGAATTTCGTAAAGTTATTAATAACCGTTGCCGTTCTAAATACTGGATTTAATGTGTTCTTTCCATTTTTATTAATTTATTTTCAACATTACGTGGGTATATCATTATCTTTGGCTTCAATTCTTATTTTCATTGCTATGCTCGTTTCCATGCTTTTAGCTTATCCTTTTGGTATTCTTACCGACCGGGTAGGTAGGAAAAAAGTGGCAATTGTTTCAGCTCTCATGATGGGACTTTTTTTAATAATATTTGCAATGGTCTTAGACGTTTTTCTATTACTAATATTTGGAACATGTTGGCTTATGTTTTATATTGCCTGGACAATTGCTACATTAACTTGGATAAAAGATCTTTATCCTGAGGAGGGTCGAGGGCAATTTAGTGGATATTGGAATTTATTTAATGCAACTATCCCCATGGTAATTGGAGTTTTTCTTGGTGGTTGGCTGGCGCTGCAATATGGAATTCCAATCGTGAGAGGAGGTGTAGCGGGAACTGTTCCAACTCCGTTAATCTTTCTAGTCGGCGCGATAATTGTTCTCTTCTCAATAATTCCCCATTTATTTGTAAAAGATATAAGGGGAAGTAACAGTGAAAATCTTAAAATGGCTGATTCTCGAAAAGATTAAAATTGTAACCTACAAATTCTAATTTTTTTTATTTTATTTAATACTTTTATCAAGCATTTGATTGATACTCTTAAACAAAGGTATAAACATGTGGGAAAATACGAGTATTTGGACATGTGCCCCAGGAGCCATTCCTGAAGTGCCCAAAACTGATGAGTTATATAATCGAAAAAAGGACCAGTTTCAATTAAATAATTTAGCAGATCAAGAGCCAGACATCGCGAAGGAATTGTGTCACTGATTAAGAAATTATATATTAAAATTGAAAAAATGCTAACGAAGATTCTTTCACTCTAAATGCTCTTGTATGAAATTCCATATTAGATTATTAACTTTTTCAGCATCCTCAATTAATATGCTTCCGTGCCCGAAACCCTCAAGAGTGATTAATTTAGAATTAGGAATTTTCTCATCCAAGAGATACGCGTCCTCTAAAGGAATAAATTTGTCAACTGTACCATGCATTATTAAAGTAGGTTGAGTGATATCCTGCAAGCTCTCACGGGCATCATGAGCCATTAATGCCGCACCTCGGTTTTCTAAATCTTGCCAGCTCACATTACTCGCGCTTTTTATCATTAATGTATCGAAAAGTGTATTACGCAGCACTTCATCTTCGTTTACTCTTCTAATAAAAGATTCAGAAAACATTAAATCAAGTTTTCTTTTAAATCCTTTTTCTAAATCTAAATCTTGCATGATTACTCTATATTCTTCCATTATTGGTTGGGCAAATTCTTCTCTATAATACGCCGTAGTAGATAGTAAAATTAAAGTTTTAACCATATCAGGGTATTTTAAAACAAAATTCAGAGCAATCATTCCGCCCATGCTGATACCGCACAAATGAATCTTTTGTTGGACACCTATAGAGTCAAGCAATGCCTTAGTCTCATCCACAAACATATCCATCGAGTAAGGATAATTTGGTCTGGAACTACCACCGACTCCCCGATTATCCAATGCTATGACCGTCATTTTACGTCTAAAAAATGCAGTTTGAAAAGCCCACCCTTCAAGAGTTGTAGCCCAACCTTGAACTAATGCAAGTGGTTCCCCTTTGCCTTTTTTCATATAATTGATGTCAATTTCTCCATGTCTGAAAATTGGTATTTAGATCACCTTAATTTTATGGTATTATAATAGAATTTATGTTTCTGAATTCATTTAAATCTTCTTTTTAAAGAAATAAAAAATGAAAAAATTAATAGTAAGTAAATTCGCAATTATTAAATAATAATAATAATATGTGAATCTAAAATATTCGATTTAAAAAGGTAAATTTAATGAGAATTATATACATTGATATTGACACACTTAGGGCAGATCACTTAGGATGTTATGGATATCAACGCAATACTTCACCTAATATTGATAAAATCGCTAAAGAAGGGACAATTTTTTCTGAATGTTATGCGTCTGATGTGCCATGTTTACCTTCTAGGGCGGCATTTTTCACGGGACAATTTGGAATTCATACGGGTATAGTTGGGCATGGTGGAACCGCAGGAGATATGCGTTTAACTGGTTTAGAAAGAGGTTTTGAAGATTATTTTAAAGATCGATCATGGATAAGCATGCTAAGAAGATCCAGATATTATCCGGTTTCTATTTCTCCTTTTGCCGAGAGACATTCCGCATATTGGTTTAATGCTGGTTGGAAAGAGACATATAATCCCGGCTTGAGGGGAATGGAAATAGCAGATAATGTTATCCCTTATGCAGAAAATTGGTTAAAAAGTAATGGTAATAATGATAATTGGTTTCTACATATAAATACTTGGGACCCCCATACCCCTTATCGCACGCCTTTAGATTTCGAAAATCCATTTGAAGACGATCCTCCTCCATCCTGGATTACTCAAGATATTATAGACAAGCATAGAGAAAGTTATGGATGGCATTCAGCAGGAGATCTATGGGGTTTTGGTTATCGTGCGGAAGCTAAATATATGAGTAGACATTTTCCAAGATCAGGTGTCTTAAACATTAAAAATTTAGAGGACTATAAGAAATGGATCGATGGTTATGATATAGGCATTAGGTATGCTGATGAATTGGTAGGGAGGATAGTTGGAATACTTAAAGATTTAGAAATATATGATGATACTCTTATCATGATTAGCTCTGATCATGGGGAAAGTCAGGGTGAATTAAATGTCTATGGGGATCATGCAACCGCTTGCCATATAGTCAACCGTATTCCAATGATAATTAAGTGGCCTGGAAAAGATTGGAATAAAAAATACAGCTCATTAATTTACCAAACAGATATAGCTGCTACCATTTTAGAGGGAGTTGGACAAAAAGTACCTGAATTCTGGGATGGAAAAAGTTTTTATAAAAAAATTGAAAATAAAGAAAAATTTGGAAGAGATTATTTAGTAGTAAGCCAAAATGCGTTGAGTTGTCAGCGTACCGTTAGATTTGGCAACTGGACACTCATTCGAACGTATCATACAGGCCTTAAAAATTATCCAGAGATTATGCTTTTTGATTATGAAAATGATTTTCATATGACCAAAAATCTCGCCGTCGAAAAACCTGAAATTGTTGGTATGGGATTAACATATCTAGACGAGTGGCATAAAGAAATGATGATAACATCATCTTCCGATATTGACCCCATGTGGACTGTTATAAGAGAGGGAGGACCGGAGCATGTAAGACGTGATTTAAACAGTTATATCAAAAGATTGAAGAAAACAGGAAGAGAGCATTTAGTTAAAGATATTCTCGATAGAAACGAGAATTATTTATCATAAAAAAAATGATGATAGAAATTATATGTTTTTGTTTTATCGATATTTATAAGATTTTACCAGAGGGAACAATTCACTCAATCATCTGAAATAGGTTTTTATTTTCTAAACTAGAAAAAATCTCAATATCTTTAAAATCACACTCGTTTATAAAATCATTTTAAAAAGTTAATTATATTCTATTTTGGAGAATAAAATCATTGCAAAGAACATGAATTATTCTTTTTCCGAAAGAGTCAAAGAGCACATAAAGCAGATTCCTCATGGAAAAGTTGCCATGTATGGTCAAATTGCCACTTATGCAAGGAATCCACGAGCTGCACGGCAAGTAGCTTGGATATTACATTCTAGTTCAAGAAAAGACAGTTTACCATGGCATAGGGTAATAAATAATAAGGGACGTATTTAACTGCCCCCTGATCGTGGATATGGAATCCAAAAAAAACTATTGGAACAAGAAGATATTATTTTTGAAGAGGATGGCTCGATTAATCTTGATATTTATTTATGGCATTTTACAGATTATTAAGAAAAGATTTTTTACCCATAAATTCTAATTACAAATTACGTCAAATTGATTTTTAAAGACAAACCATCAATAAACTATTATGAGTGAAAAAAAAATTGTTATTGCCCGAAGGGTTGGTGGTAACCTACATGCGGTCCACTATTTAAGTCGAGGAGAACATTCCTCCGAAGATGGTAAAAGGCTTCCTTTTGTTATAATTTGTCATGGATTTACGGGGGATAAATATGAATGGGGACGTTTTCCCACGACCGCGAAAGCTTTAAATGAGGCAGGATTTGATGCGTTAATTTTCGATTTTTCCGGTTCTGGTGAGAATGAGCGTGAATTTATCACGTTATCGAAACAGGCTATGGATCTCGAAGATGTCTATGGCTGGGCGAAGGAACAAGGTTATTCTTGGATAGCTGCAATTGGTCTTTCATTTGGAGGACTTACTTTATTATTTGCGAACCTTCCTGAATTTAAAACCTTAGTATTTTGGGCACCAGCCTTTCATTTAAAAAACATGTTTTCACCTCGAGCTCAAGAAAATTTGAAAAGAAAGCCGCTCGTATTACCTTCCTCTGGAAATGGGGAGCCTATTAAAATTAATAACACATTTGTGGAAGATCTTTCTAAGTATGATCCTAGCATTTATCTTCAAAAACTCGCTACTCCAGCGTTAATTGTCCAAGGAACAAAAGATAGAACAGTTAGACCTCGAAATACGCGAGAAGCGTTCAAATATTTGCCACAAGATGACCATCATAAGCTTATTGAGATTGATAAAGCAGGTCATGACTTTGATGGAGCACTTTTAACAGAATTTATTGAAGTAACAACTAATTGGTTAAAAAATTATCTGTAAAAAATATTATAGTCCATAGGAGATTAGAACATAATGAGTGAAAAGCCACATATTATCATCTTTAATGTAGACGAATGGCGAGGGGATGTTTTAGGACATTTAGGAAACCTTGCGGCGGAAACTCCTCATCTTGACCAGCTTGCTAAAAATGAGGGCGTGTCCTTTAGTAACGCCTTTTGTCAGAATCCCGTATGTACTCCCAGCAGGTGTAGCTTCATGACAGGGTGGTATCCACACGTAAGAGGGCACCGAACAATGTTTCACATGCTTCATCATGATCACGGTGAGCCTAACTTATTAAAAATTCTTAAAGATAATGGCTACTTTGTTTGGTGGGGTTTTAGAAATGACCTTATTCCTGCAAGACAAGATCCAAAGGAGGTTTGTGATATACAATATTGGCCTTCAAAAGAAGATATTGCTCGATGGGGTCATAAATGGAAACCAAATCTACACACGTCAGCGAAAAAATGGCGAGGAAAACCCGACAGCGATACGTATTACAGTTTTTTTGCTGGTAAGCTAGACACGATGGGGGATGATATCTATTTCGATTTTGATTGGGCCATGATTTTAGGAGTAATTGATTTTATTCGGAATTATAAAGGCGAAAAACCTCTTTGCATTTATCTAGCACTTGCGAATCCACATCCACCATATGGTATTGAAGAACCATGGTATAGTAAAATAAATCGTAAAGCACTTCCCTCCCGGAAGAAAACACCACAAGATTGGACTACTAAACCCTCTCTTTTAAAAGGTATCTATGAACGACAAAAGCTCCAAGCATGGACTGAGCATCGTTGGAATGAGCTACGTGCAACCTATTATGGGATGTGTGCGCGCTTGGATCATCAATTTGGATTAGTAATGGAGGAATTAAAAAAAGCAGGCTATTATGATGATAGCGCAATATTCTTTTTTTCGGATCATGGCGATTTCACAGGTGACTACGGACTGGTTGAAAAAACCCAAAATACATTTGAAGATTGTCTTACAAATGTTCCTTTTATCATTAAACCCCCTAAAAATATTCCTGCTAAATCGCGTGTGTGTAATGCCATGGTTGAGTTAGTTGATTTTTCTGCTACGGTTTATGCTCTCACTGGCATAGAGCCCGGCTATTCTCATTTTGGTAAGAATTTATTACCTTTACTTAAAGGAGAAACTGAAATACATAGAGATGCAGTTTTTTGTGAAGGAGGTCGGCTCTATGGGGAAGAACACGCCATGGAAAAAGAATCAAAGTCAGGGCAAAGACCAAGTGGTCTATATTGGCCACGGGTTGCCCTTCAAACAACTGATGAGAGCCCCTATCATGGTAAAGCAACTATGTGTAGGACACAGGATTTTAAGTATGTTCGACGTCTTTATGAGCAGGATGAGCTGTATGATTTAAATAAAGATCCAGAAGAATTAAATAATATTATTGATGATCCCGCTTATAGCGAGATTCTTTCCAGCTTAAAAGAAAAACTACTTACTTGGTATGTCGAGACATGTGATGTAGTTCCTTTTGAAACAGACATGAGATTTTAGGATTGAATTAAAGTTATTTTTAAATCGCAGTATCTTTTTATAAATTTTTGTTAATTATTGTACTGACTATGATTATTCTTTAAAAGAAATGCTGTTTCATAGATGGGAAAAAGTATAAAGAAGATTAAATGGCAACTGAAAGGGTAAAATTTTCTGAAAAATTGAAATAGGTCGAATAAACTCTCCGCCCTCTAAAATATAGAAACAAAAATTTTATTACAAGAGAATCCTTAATTTCATTAATTGGTACATTTTTCAACTATGTATCAAAATTTATAGTTAAGTTTTGAAAATGGTAAAAGGAACAGTTAAATGAAAGGAACAGTTAAATGGTTTAATAGTAATAAAGGCTTTGGATTTATTACACCTGATGATAGTTCGGCAGATGTTTTTGTTCACTTCTCCGCTATTCAAGGAGAAAAAGATGATTTTAAAACCATCTACGAGGGCGATATCGTAGAGTTTGATGTAGTCGATGGGCAAAAAGGTCCCCAAGCTAGTAATGTTGCGATAGTCGAAAAAGGACCTCGACAGAATACTCGTGGCCGGAAATCTTTTTATTAATTAATAAAAAAGATAAATGGAAGATAGGTTTAATAAATTTAATATAAGGAGTGTTTCGAAGCATATAAAACAAGTAAATAAAGAATTCTTTCTCTTTTTTCGTAGTTTTTAATACTTCTTACAGATTCCATTTTTTTTTTAATTATTTTTAGAATGGATTTACCCTAACGTTTAATCATGAAATTTAACGTTCTTCCTGGTCAATTCCACAGATCGGACAAATTTTCGCTTCGTCATCTATATTTTCGCCGCAGTATATACATTCTTTTTTATTATAAGAATAGCTTTTGTCTGAGATATCTTCCAACATTTGCTGGCTTACATGATATTCCTTAAAAATAATAGAATCTTCATGTAAAGTTGCTTTCATATTTAAAGAATTTATTCGAGATAATACCTTGAGTTTTAATTTCCTCTCATTCATATTAAAGTCTGGTAATTGTAAGCTCAAATATTCACTAATATCGTATATTGTGCACATTGTAGTGTTTTTAAACGCCATTAATGCATTATCTATGTGAAAATTTGTTCTTTGAAATTTAATATCTTGGATTTTTACATATATATCATCCGCAAGCTCGTAGAACTCGTTTTCGATTGCTAAATCTTTCGATTTTTCCAATAATTCAAATGTCTCCAGATATTTGTGTTCTCCCGCTAATTTAGGAATTTTTGCCAAGTTTGCAGTAATTTTTTCTTTGTTTAGTATTGCAGTTTCATTTACTTCAATTTGAGTTTCCCTTAATTCCCCTTCAAATGAGGCCATAGGAATCGGATCTAAAATGAGTTCAATTTTAATATCATCGTCCAATTTATTACAATAATCCACAAACTTTCGCGTGCTGTTTGCTCTGCCGTCGGGGGTTAAACCTCCTAAACTTTCTAATAAATCTTTGGAAATTGGATTTTCTTTTATAAAGAATAATCGTAATTTGTACAGTTTTTTAAGTCCATCAATTTGTGTAATACGATTCTTATTCAGGTAAAGCTGTTCTAAATTTCTTAGATTTGATAACCCTTGTATTTCTGTAATTAGATTTTCGCTCAGATTTAAGATTTTTAAATTCGTAAGGTTTTCAAGACCTCTAATATGGACGATCTCGTTTCCGAGTATGTTCAAGACTTCCAATTTTTTCAGGTTTTCTAAGCCCTTAATTTCTGTAATTTGGTTGTAATGCAATAGTAAGACCCTGAGATTCTCTAAGGAACTAAGACCTTTTATTTCTTTAATTTGATTCGCATAAAGATATAATCCTTCAAGGTTCCTCATTTTCTCAAGTCCCTTAATATCATCGATGTCATCGATACCTAATCCTTGTAAATGTAAACTTCCATCGATTATGGCAATCTTTTTATTTTTATATTCTATTATTTCCATCTTACTTAATTAATTTAAAAAAATTCGCACTGTTTATATTAGACAAACACTATTTTATAGTTTTTAATTTTAATCCAATATTATTGAATTTCTACTATGTGTTTAATTTTGAGAATTTTTTAATTTTTTTATGTAAATATGATTAATTCCTATACTTTGTGTATAGAAAAAAAAACGAAAATGTTACAAATTATATAAAATTGCAACTTGGAGGCGTAGATCCTAATTATATTAATC
>JAHQWS010000260.1 GCA_029856295.1 Promethearchaeia archaeon | reverse complement strand
CAATACACATGTATCAATAATTATCGTATTTTTCATTTAGTAGCTTCCCTAAATAGTCGTTGCTTTTCTTTCTCAATTTCTAAACGCCTTTCATTTAAGATTTCTTTTATAATTTTTATACCCGTTTCCTTATCCAATATCCCTCTTATTTTCTCTTCAGAAAGGTAGGGCAATATTTTTATTCCCTCTAATGGATGGTCGATAATTATAACTTTATCTCCATCTTTCCATCCATATTTCTTCCTTATTTCTGAAGGGATTGTAATCCTACCATGATTAGTAATATTAATTACAGTCATACGATTTACATATTGCTAACAATTTTTTAATTTTGCTTAGCATTTTATTATTATTATTATACATTCAAAAGAAAAAGGATAAATTGTTAAGATATTGAGCTTATACTCCAATCTTAGGAGTAATGAATCAATATTTTTAAAGTGCTTTTTCAATAGCTTTTAAGAAACGATCAACATTTTCAGCCCTTGCTGTATGCCCCATCAATCCAATTCGCCAAATCTTTCCTGCGAGAGGTCCTAATCCCGCGCCGATTTCTATTTTAAAGTCATTCCTAAGAATTTGCCGAACTTTAGCATCCTCTACGCCTTCAGGGATAGTTACCGCATTTAGCATTGGCAAACGATATGATTCTTCAACGTACATTTTCAATCCCAATCTTTCCAAACCTTCCTTTAATTTAATATGATTTTCTAAATGCCGTTTAAAGACGTTTTCTACTCCTTCTTCAAAGATTAACAGAAGAGCCTGATATAATCCGTATAGCATGTTAATTGGTGCTGTGTGATGATATGCTCGCTTCCTGTCCTTTTGCCAATATTGGCCTATTAAATTCATATCAAGATACCAGTTAGGAACTTTCTTTTTACGATTAGAAATTACAGAGAATGCACGGTCTGAAAATGACACTGGTGCTAATCCCGGGGGACAAGATAGGCATTTTTGGGTGCCGCTATAAAATGCATCAATCCCCCAATCATCCACTTTTACCTCTATTCCACCAAAACCAGTGACAGAATCAACTAAAAAGAGTGAATCCGTGTCGGCTAATAATTTTGAAATTTCAATAACAGGATTTCTAACCCCTGTAGAAGTTTCTGCATGTACCATCGCTACTATTTTGTATGATTTATCCTCAAGTTTTTCTTTAACGATTTCAGGTCTCACTGGAGTTCCCCACTCGAATTCTATTGCATCAACTTTAGCGCCGAGTCTTGATGCAACTTCCTCCATCCGAACGCCAAAAACGCCATTTTTAAGTATTAACACAGTATCTTGAGGTTCAATTAGATTTACGAAACATGTTTCCATGCCGGATGACCCGGTTCCTGAGATTGGAAGAGTTAATTTATTTTGAGTATTCATTAATTGTTGCAATAGGACCTGAATTTCGTCCATTATTTTTATGAAATAAGGATCTAGATGGCCCAAAGTTTTGCAACTTAAAGCTTTGTACACTTCTGGTGGGACACATGATGGACCAGGCCCCATCAATAAGATTTCTTCAATACTTTCTAATAGATTATTCATTTGAATTACCTTTTTTATGCAATACTATTAGTTTTTAATTTTTATTATTATAGTTTTCCATTTCTAAATAAATTCTATTTATCTTTTACCTGTTATTTTTAATGGCTGAAAGACCGGCTAGTTCCTAAATTTATAGATCTTCGCAAAGAAAAACAAGGATTTCTTTTACGAACTTTTTTATATCTTTTAGTTTTATTGTTTCATTAACACCGTGCGCATTAGAGCCGGCATTTGCCACACCCCTTAAGATTATATCTTGAGTATTTAAGATTTGGGCTACAAAACCTACATCGAATGTGATCGACATGCCCATCATTCGGATTTTTTCTTCTGGGATTTGTTGCACTAATTTTACTACTTTTATAATTTTTTGAATGTCTGGAGCGTTTATATCTACCTTTAAGGGGGGATAATCGTAAATAAATGTTGATTTGACATCCAATACATTGCTTTTTTGCTTACCTCTCTCGATTGCATCCATAATTTCTTGCTTCACATCTTCATATTTCTCATCCGGAATTATTCTCCTATTAATTACCAATCGGCACACATCCGGTACTATATTGGATTTTTCCCCGGCGTTTATAATATCTAAATTTAGTAATGGTGTCATATTGCGCTTTTCTGCAGTTTTCATTCTAGGAAAACCAGGAATATCTTTACTCTGACGCTCTTCAACAACTACTTTTAATTTCATGAGTTCTACTAAAATGGGAATCATTCCTTCTAACGCATTAACACCAAGAAAACTGAGCCCTGAGTGTGAGCTTCTTCCTATTGTTTCAACCTCTACATCTAAATTGCCAGCAGATCCCATTAAAATAATAGGATCTATTGAAAAATCCATACAAAAAACTGTGCCTTTAATGTATCCCTCCTCCGCTAAGTAGCGAATTCCAGGATAAATCCCCACCTCTTCATCTGTACAATTTAAAACTCCAATATTGTATTTAGGTCTGATATTTAATTTCTCAATAAGCTGAAGTGCTAAAATAAGACAAACCATGGCTCCTTTATTATCTGCAACTCCCCGACCATATATCTTTCCACTCTTAAGCATAGTAGGTTCAAAGGGAGGGAATCGCCATTTCTCGGTACCCTCATCAACCGCGGGTACCACATCCATATGACCACAAAAAGTTATATATTTCTCTTGCCCAAATTCCTTAGTTGCAACAAGATTAATTCGAGGCCCCTGTAATGGGAATGGTATTTGTTCAATATACTTCTCGGGGACAATTACTTCTTCCAAAGAATAACCGATTTCCTTAAAATAAGGAGATACAGCGTCTACATATTCTCTATAAGAATTTCCCGGAGGAACGGTTGTATCTATACTGACAAGAGTTTGCATCAGCTCCATTATTTTTTCCCTATCTAAATTATCCACTTCATTAAATATTTGTTCTATATCTGTCAATTAGAAAAACCCTATTTTTGTTAAAACAATGTGATATAATAAAATTATTTTATAAAAAGAGGACAATGCTCATAAAATTTTATTTATTTATTTAGATAATGAAAGCCTTTCATGATAACTAGAAAACTGATTTGATAAAATTCGGTGTTTACAATCATCCCATTTTTTCCGAAATTCATAGAAATATTCTGAAATTTCAAGAGGATCTCCAAATAACACTTCATAATTCAGAATAACCGATATTTGTATATCTATAGGGAATAATTCAAAAACACGCACATTAAATTTAACAGGAAATTGGCCCAAAAGTTTTTTTTGTAGCTCTATGTTGTAATTCTGATTTCTGTTCCGAGAAATAACTCCGATATCAATATCAGATTCAGCACGGAATCCTCCCTCCACGATTGAGCCAAAAAGGATAATTTCATATTTATCTTTAATCGGAGTAAAAATATCAGCTAATTCATCCATTTTTGGATAATCATTTAAAACCACCTCTACAATATCTAACCATTTTAATAAAACATTCTTTACTTTTTCAACAGAATTTAGAATGATTTTTTCATCAATTTCATTATAACGATGTACTAAAATATTTCTTAAGCCATTTGCCCTTTTCAATTTTTCCCCTAATTCAGAATCCAAATTTCTTTTTTTAGCAATTTCAGATATATTTGTCGTATCATCTTTAACTTGGATGCCAATATCTTTCACAAGCATTGCTATTAAATCTACAATCGATTCAATGGAAGTCTGAAGTGAATAAAATATACCTCGTTTTTCAAGTTCATTTTTTGGCTCAATTGGTAAATCCTTTATATTATCAATAATGTAATTGACTTTATCTTTATATCGTTTAATTCTTAATTCGTCCATTAGAATTCTCAGTAATGAGTAATTAATTAGTTTTTATATTTAATAACACAGAACTGTCTTAATAATTTTAAGATTTTGTTAGCTATGACAAACTTCGATTTGAAATTTTCTGAAAAATATATGTTTGTTATAAGATTAAATTGGAGAATTAATTATTATTACTATAATAATTAAACTAATACTCAATTTCAAGAGTTTTATAGTGATTATACAATGTTTGATGAAGAATATTTGAAAAAAATCAGAGAAAAAAAAGAAGATTGGGACAAGAATTTTGAAAATGCAAAAGAACGTAATGTGAAGTTTGTAACTGACTCAGATATCCCAATTAGGCGATTATATACACCATTAGATGTAAAAGGCGACTTTTTAGAAAAAGTTAACTTTCCAGGTGTTCCTCCATATACTCGTGGAATTTACCCAACAATGTACAGAGGGAGAGTTTGGACAATGAGGTTATTCAGCGGCCATGGCACCCCAGAAGAAACCAACAAAAGATGGAAATTCTTATATGAGAACGGTGAAACTGGATTTAGCGCTGCTGTAGATGCGTTAACATTCAACGGAATAGATCCTACAAATCCAGATGGAGCCCCAGAAGTTGGAACATCCGGAGTTCCTCTCTATTGCATTGATAGTTTGTTTGCGCTCACAGAAGATATTCCAATTGATAAAGTAAGTGTTGCTCTGGTTGTTGAACCATTTACAAGTGCTCCAGTTTGTGCGATGTACTTTAATATGGCAAAAATGCGGGGATACGATCTAAAATCTTTAATTGGAACTACGCAAAATGATATTTTAACAATGACTGTCGGATATATTCCTTACAAGAATGTTGCTCCAAATCATCTTCTACGTTTAGCTTGTGATTTTATAGAATGGACGGTGCCTATGAAGAATGTTCCACAATGGCATCCAATTAATTTTACAGGATATAACTATAGAGAGGGGGGGATTGATGCTGTACAAGAACTTGCTTTTGTATTTGCCAGTGCATGTTCTCATATTGATAATTTAGTCGAAAGAGGCTGGAAAGCTGAAGATTTTGTTAATAGATTGGCGTTTCATTTAGCTGCGCATAAAGATTTCTTTGAAGAAATAGCCAAGTATCGAGCAGCAAGGAGGATTTGGGCTACACTTATGAAAGATAGATATAATATTCAGGATCCTAAATCAATGGAATTCAGATTCCATGTGCAGACAGCAGGCAGTTCGCTAACTGCTCAAACTCCTAAAGTAAATATAATTAGAACTGCAATACAAGCATTAGAAGCAAATTTGGGAGGGTGTCAGTCTTTGCATACAAATTCATATGATGAAGCAATTTGTCTACCATCTGAGGAAGCTGCCTTGATTGCCTTAAGAACCCAACAAGTAATATCTGAGGAAACGCGAATCACTAATACAGTTGATCCTTTAGCAGGATCCTATTTTATCGAATGGTTAACGGATGAGGTAGAAAATAGAGTTATGAAATACATAGATAAGATTGAAAAGGTGGGATCTATTGATAAAGCACTGTCTACAGGATTTTTGTATAAAGAAATGAGAGATGCTTTTCATAAAAGACGAGCTCGAATAGAGAAAGGTGAAGAAATCTTTTTAGGTGTGAACAAATATCCTGAGCCCTATGATACTTGTACGGATGTGTTCAGAACAAACGAATCAGCTATACAAATTGAAGTTGACAGAATTAAAAAGTTAAAAGCACGAAGGGATAATGCTAAATTAGAAAATATCCTTGACAAATTACGCAATATGTGTGAAAAAGAAGAAAATGTGATGCCCATAATTATGGAAGCTACGAAGGAGGGAGCGACTGTAGGAGAGATCTGTGATATTTACCGCGAAATTTGGGGTATCTGGGAACCACCACTTGCAATATAGATTTGAGGTGAATTTATGCCAGACAAAAAAATAAGAGTACTAATGTCCAAACCTGGTATTGATGGTCATTGGCGAGGTGGTATTGTAGTATCACGAGCTCTAAGAGATGCGGGTATGGAACTTATATTTGGTGGGTTCCAAAATATCAAAGAAATTGTTGAGTCTGCTATTCATGAAGATGTGGATGTGATAGGCTTAAGCATCCACTCGGGAGCTCACCTTACTTATACACAACAAGTCATTGATCTTTTAAAAGAAAGAGGCGTCTTAGATGATATTCTTATCATTGTTGGTGGAGTGATCCCAGCACAAGATTTTCCTAAATTAAAGGAAATCGGAGTAGCAAATGTCTATGGTCCTGGTTCTCTAGTCAGCGATATCGTAGAATTTATTAAAGAAAGAATAACGAAATAACAAAATTATTTTTCTTATTTTTATTTGAGATTAGGGAAAAATCTCTTAAATTTCTTAAATTTTTTTTATGGAATGCCTAAGATTTATTTCTATATAGTAGTTGAATAAAATCAAAAATTAATAAATTAATCCAATATTTCTCAATTTATTAGACTTAATATATTAAATAGAATTATTTTGGTGTTTCATTTAGTTGCCAAAAAAATACGACATTGAACAATTAGTACAGAAATTTAAAGATGGAGACAAAATTGCTTTAGCAAGGCTTATTACATTAATTGAAAATGAACCAGAGAAAGCGACAGAAGTATTCAAAAATTTTCAAGAATCTAATCATGAATCATACATTATAGGAATAACCGGATCTCCAGGCGTGGGAAAAAGTACCTTAACCAAATCTATTACCAAACTTTTATTGGAACAAGGTAAAAAAATCGGGATTATTTCAGTAGATCCCACCTCACCATTTAGTGGTGGGGCATTTTTAGGAGATAGAGTAAGAATGACTGAGATTTCCCTTCATCCGAATGTTTTTATACGGAGTCTTGCTTCGAGAGGGTATAGAGGTGGTATCTCAAGAGCCGTTCTGGACATAACTCTATTATATGAAGCTTTTGGAATGGATTTTATCATAATTGAAACTGTGGGAGTCGGACAATCCGAATTTGAAGTATATAATTTAGCATACACGGTAATTGTTGTTCTGGTGCCAGGCTATGGCGACGCAATTCAAATGCAGAAAGCCGGAATAATTGAAATAGGAGATGTCTACGATGTTAATAAGAAAGATCTTGGTGGAGAGGATGTTGCTGCTCATATTGATATGATGCTTGATGATTCTTCTGCCACTCAAAGTGGTTGGAGACCCCCGGTGGCAATGACAAATTCTATCACTGGGGAAGGCGTGGATGAATTAGTTGGGCATATATTAGATCATAAGGAACACATGGAATTATCTGAATTAATAGAAGAAAGAAAGAAAAATAGATTTGCCTATAAAATTAGGGAACTTCTCTATTATCGAATCGATCGCATTCTCGAAAGTCTAATTAATAAGAATGAAATCGAGCAACTTTCGGCTTCAATTATTCGGGATGGTAAATTTAAGATTTATGATGCAGTTCACGATATATTTAGTAATGTGAAATTCGAAATGAAAAAGAAAGATTCCGATTGAAATAATTCCTAAATAATTATACTCATTAATTTAATCCGGGAATACTTTCCCTTTCGAATCTTTTCATTATAATTGCATTATTTGGGCATGTCACGGCACATAAACCACAACCTACACACTTATCAGGATTGACTTGGGCAATATCATTAACAGTAATCGCGCCGAATTTACATCTATCTAAACAGGTCCCGCAGGCAACACACAAATCCTCATCAATAGTAGATATAAAATTAGCTTTCGCTATTGCCCTGGGATTATCAAATCTAGTCAATCCTCTAATTACCCCGCAACAACATTCACAACAAGAACAAATTATATTAGTAAATTTCGCTGTATTGTCAGTAGCAAGCACTAGACCTAACTCAGCAGATTGTTTCACAATCGCTTTCGTTTCTTCTTTTGAAATTTTCTTTGCACCGAACTCTTGAACCAGCATTTCTGCTGTAGCACCTAATTGAATGCAATTTTCAACTGGATATTTGTCAGTACATTCCCTAACTCCACTTATACCTGCTCTTAATCGACAGGGGCAAGGAATTACGGCAAAGGAGCTATTGTTATCAATTATGCTATACACTTCCTCTAAAGGTAATATCTCGTGTCCAGGTTCAATAGTTTCGCTCACGGTCAAGACTCTCATATAAGGTATTCCTTTCCAGGATGTTTCCCACTTTTTATAATATTTATCTTCTATGAAAAATTTTCTACTTAAATCGGCAAACTTTTTCGCTTCAGGGCCTTCATAATTCTCTTTTACAACGAAAGGAGCATCAAACACGAAAAAAGGATTGGGTAAGGCATATTGTCTTCCAATAGATACTACAAAATATTTTTTCTTATGTTCCGCAAGCTTTTCTATTAATTCATTTTTATCAATATTAACTAACTTAGCGAATTTTGTGATATGTATACCATCTGGATAAACAGGAAGATGCTGAACTATTTTGGCGATTTCGAGATCATACATCAGACTTAAGTATTCAACATAAGTTTCCGTAGGCTCTTCATTTTCGTCTGTAGGGATAGATTGAGGTTTTCTTATCAATTTTTTAGCAATCTTGATTAAGATTTCCTTATGTTCTTCATTTTCTATCATTTAAAACACTATTAGCTCTATTTTTTAATTTTTTATAAATTTTTATGGTTAGGTATTGTGTGAAAACCTAAATAAAATTAATGAATTATTTTTTTGGATCAATCATTTTAAATAACTATCTAAAAAATTAAATCTATTACTAGTGAAAGTAAATTGAGAGAAGTAGTTCTTATTAATGGAGCGAGAACTCCAATTGGACATTTTGGTAAATCATTTAAAGATATCCCCGCTGTTGATTTAGCTTGTATTGCCATTAAAGCGGCTCTTGAAAGATCAAAAATTAGGCCATTCATGGTCGAAGATGTGATCATAGGAGCTATTCATCAAGAAGGAATGGGAAACAATCCTGCTCGAATTGCATCATTAAAGGCAGGTATTCCATTTACTGCAGGGGCATTAACTGTAAATAATGTATGTTCCTCTGGTATGAAAGCGATTGAAATCGCAGCTCGTCAGATTGCTATGGGAGAAAACGATATTATTCTCGCTGGAGGGATGGAGAGTAATAGTCAATGTCCATACATGCTTATGAACTCAAGGTGGGGATATCGACTTGGAACAACCGAAGTGGTTGATGCATTATTTTATGATGGATTTACAGATACTTATGGAATGTACGGCGCTTATAACCATGTGGGTGAAACGGCTGAAAATATTTTAGAGGATTCCAATGAGATTTGTGCTAAGTATAGACTTCCTGAGATAAAATTGACATTTGATGATGTAAATAAATTTGCTCTTGAAAGCCAGCAAAAATATCAGATTGCAAAAAAAGAGAATTTTTTTGACGAAATAGTTCCAGTCGAGTTAGTACTCAAGGGGAAAAAAATTTTAGTTAAAAATGATGAGAACCCTCGTTCAGATGTTTCTTTGGAAAAATTAAATTCTTTAAAGCCCGTGTTCAGAGAAGGAGGTTTTGTAACTCCAGGGAATACACCAGATCTTAGTGATGGTGCCGCAGCAATTATTTTAATGGCAAAAGAGAAAGCGGAAGAATTGAATTTAAATTACTTGGGTCTTTGGAAAGCATCGACTACGGGAAATGTAGAACCTCAATATATGGGAATTGGACCGATTCCCGCAATTAGAAACTTACTAAACAAAACTAATCTTGAACTTAAGGATATCGATATTTTCGAGATAAACGAAGCTCAAGCTCAGCAAGTGCTTTTTTGTATAAAAGCATTAGGCATTGAAAGAAACAAAGTTAACGTCAATGGTGGCGCAATCGCATTAGGTCATCCACCAGGTATGACTGGTGTACGCTTAATTTTAACTACTCTTTACGAGTTAAAGCGAAGAAATGGAAAATATGCGATTTGTTCTCAATGCGCTGGAGGAGGTACTGGAATGGCAACACTTATAGAACATCCAATCTCAAATCCTACTTGAAATAGTATAACTCTTGAGTCTTATATTATTAATTTTGGAAACCTGTTCTCCATTGCTAATTCTTTCTTAATGATTTCATTTAATAATACTTCACGTTCTTTACCTGCTAATACTTCTAACTTTCTTATTCCTAAAGGATCTACTTTTTCTCTTAAAATTTTAAGTTCTTTTTCTGTAGGGAGTTTTGTTTCTTTCACGTCATCCGGAATGATTAATTCAAATCCGGTTGAATTTTTTACAGTCTCAAGGTCTATTCCCGGATGAATTGTGCCAATTTTCATTCTCTTAGGATTATCATCAAAAGTAAGATACGCCAGATTTGTTACTACACATTGAGGTCCAGAGCCTCCGCATATGCTTGACTTACCATCCGGGAAGCCGACTCCTGAAATAAAATCAATTTTGGGAACAAATGTCCTCGTATCATGTCTTGGAGTATATAAAAAACTACCACGGGAATAAAACATAGAAAAATCAGCAATTCCAGCACATCCCGGAAATCTTAATTTAGGATTATTCCAGTCTCCTATGCAGATATTATTTGTATTGCCATACATATCAATTTGCGCGGGTCTAAACCATTCAATTGTTGTAAGTTTCTCTGATGGAAGCGATTCTAATGTGCATTCTCCAGAATTTTGAAATCTATATGCTCTTGCTGTATTCATCTCTAAATACAATAATGAGACCTGGCGAGGTTCATTTACAAAGGTATTTCCCATGATATAATGATAAATCGCACCAGGAGCATGTGTTACTTTAGCTAATGTAAATGCAGCCCAAACCATTGGAGTTGCCACACCTACAATCATAACGTCATCATTTCTTACTTCTCGGGCCATTAGGACCGTAAGGATTTCATCAACAGTAAAATCATTTGAATATTCAGTCATTTAAACTTATGGCACCTCCTACAATAAGATGTTCAATATCGTCTGAGCACCCCCTGCTGCATCAAGATATTGCACATTTGATTTATTTAGAATAAAATTTTGTTTATATTGTTCAAATTCAGTTTTTAGATATCTCTGAATATGATTCGGATCAAAGGTATAAATTGGATAACATGAAGTTGGATGGGCTCCAAAAGGGATTTTTACAACTGCTGATGTAGTTTGCATGGGTAACTGTGCTTTTCCAGGAGAATGGACAATATCTTCCAGCTCAACTAACTTTTCGCATGTTATGATCGTTTTTTTAGCCGTTTTTGCCATATCATCATCCAGCCACACAGCCCCAGCAATATTTCCATTACCATATTCATCAGCATAAGGTACATGCAAGATAGCAACGTCTAAGTCAATCTTCGGAAGAGCCATCAACTGAGTTCCAGATCCTAATGGATCTTCAAATTGTTTTATATCATCTCTAACCTTAGGGAAGTCCGTTCCAATTATTCCTTTTAATGGCATGAATGGAACCTTTAAATATGAGCACTTTAAACCTAAAGCGATTGAAGCTTCACTCTCTTCAGAAATTTTAATCGAACCAGATTCGACTGCTTTTCGGTAATGGGGCGCCATTCCAAAAATTTCCATTCCCACAAAACAAGACTTTACATGTGAAACACAACCTCCACCTATGAGCATGTCGACCTCGATTCCACCTACAAAAGTACATACCGTTAGATCTTTTTTATTTTGTCGTATAATTTCTCTACACGCGCTTATTGGTTTCCTCCAGAAAGAGAGTCCGCCAATTCCGACAAGATCTCCATCTTGAACGTAAATGGATATTGCCTCTTCTAAAGACATTAATTTGCTTGTCCTCATTCATTTACCCCTTAAGTCTTTCCATGTGAAACAGAAGGTTTATTTTAATAAATAGGATAGAAATCATAATTGTGTATCAAATTAAAGATTATATGTTGGAAGATCGAAAAATTAAATTGATTTATGACACTTTCTTAAGTATATAATATTTTATTTTTTAATACTAAAAAAGGTCGATATGCCACATGCGGAAAAGGTTAAAGCAAGGACTTGTTCAAGTTTACTTTGGTAGAGGCAAGGGTAAAACTACAGCTGCCCTTGGACAAGGATTCAGAGCTACTGGACACGGTTTTAAGGTTTACATGATTCAATTTATGAAAGGCAATACAAGATATGGAGAAATAGATGCGATTAAAGCCAATCCTCATTTTGAGGTTAAGCAGTTTGGAACTGAGGAGTTAATTGAAATTCCCCGGGAAATAGACTATGAAGAGGGAAAAAAAGCAATAGATTTTGCTGAAAAAATAATTAAAAGCGACGAATATGATATTGTAATTTTGGACGAGGTGGGAGTTGCCATTCAAATGGGAATCGTTGATGTGGAAGATATACTAAAATTAATAGATTCTAAACCTGAGAAATTGGAATTAATCCTTACGGGAGGTATAAAAATGCATCCTAAAATCAAAGAACGTGCTGACCTCCTAACGGAAATGAAAATGATAAAGCATTATTATTCTTCAAAAGGAATAAATGCCCGTTATGGTATAGAATACTGACTATGATTTTCAATTATTTTGATAAATGCTTCAAAGCAATAAGTCCGCTTCCGACCTGAACTCTGACGAGTTTTTGTATAGGAATTATCTCTAAATTTATCTCACTCATTAATTTATTCATTTTAATTTCTATCCATTGTTCAAGTTCATTCTTTAGTTCTAATATTTCTTTTTTCTCTTGATGAATGGCATAAGCTTCTTCACACAATCGTCCTAATTGAGAGAATCGAGTTAAGAAATAGAAAGAAGGGTTGTATTTTGAATCGAATACTTCTGCTACTGTTGCTTTCCTATCATAGGAGGGTGCGGTTTTTGCATGATGTAAACTCACTGTAAGTTCTGCGTCATAAGTTTTAATCATGGTTTCCACGGTAGAATACATTCTCGTTGTTTTATCACTATATTTCTTAATTTTCCTGAAAATTGGTTTTACATAGGCAAACATTTCTTTTTGATCGGTAATGGATTCAATAACTACATCTCTTCTGTTAAATTTAGTCAGTTCAGAATTTCCTACAGCTTTATCATATACATACGGCATTTCACAAATTAAAGAAAAGCAATGTTCGCCTACAATTTCCTCTAGGTATTCTTTTGAACCAGCTCCTATTTTAATATGATCCGAAATTGTAATTCCATCTGCTTCATAAAAATCGTAAGCTTCCTTTACTCCTAATGACCTATAAATACCGGGATATAATTCTTCATTGAACTGCATCTCTGGTTCGCCTTTGTGTAATGGTAATTTCTCATCATTAACTAATTTTATAAAATCCTCGCACATCAACTTATTGTCTTTAGATACATAAAAATATACTCCACAAAATCCAGCATTATGTAAACTATAAGAGAAAATAGGCTTTATATCATCAATTAGTTTCATTAATGCTTTTGTCCCTTGTGTTGGTGTATCAAACTTCAATTTTTTATATTCAATTGGAAATGACCATTCGATCTGCTCATGAAATGGAGGTCTATAAAAATTCCTAGAATGCTTAACTGGATCAAATTCTCCCTTAAACCACCCTTCATTTAACTTAGCTCCATCGACATCCATCGCTTTTATCATGTGCCAAGTATACCCGGTATTTTGAGTAAAATCTTTATTTTCAGCTAAATAGCGCGATAAAAATTCGACTGTTAAACTTCCAATCGGCTCATTCGGATGAGGAAAACCGAAAAAAAGTATATTTTTTTTTCCTTCTCCAATCTTAAGACAATAGATAGGATGTCCTGATTCTGACTTTCCAATTTCGATTAAATCAACTGAATCAAACTCATCAGCGAGTTTCTTACTTGATTCATCTAATTCTTCGATAGTCATGAATTCCTTATAAGCTGGAATTTGACTTATAATTTCTTTAATGTTTAATACTTCCCAAAATTTCATATTTTATTCACTTGCTTTTATTAATTTAGATGTAAACTAATTACACACACCTTAATCTTAAAGGAAAAAAGATAAAAAAGTGTATCTGATTTTATTTTCTTGACCTATATCCATGTAGGGATTCAGCCATTCTTAACAGTGATTTTTCAGATTGCTTTACTTTTCCAACACGAGCGGTATATACTACAAATTCATCCTTTCCATCCACGGATAGATATTCATCCATCAATTCCTGGTTATAAGCGCCCACGGCACAAGTACCAGCTCCTATTGTCTCGGAGGCAAGATATAAATTTTGGCAGACATGACCTGTTTCTTGAGCTATTGTTTTATAGGAAAATGCCCCATATCTCCATTCAGTTCGATAGGGAATGACTGTCCATATGAATACAATAGGCGCTGGCGCTACTAACGTTTTATTAATTGAAAATGGCTTTTCCAGATCTTCACGTATCAAATAGAGTTTATGCTCAATACTTAAATATCTGTAAAGACCTGCTTGAAGTCCTTCCACTTGGTACAGGCACAAATAGGTTTCGAACGGATGTCTTGCACCCCCAGATGGAACAGTTCGCCAGGTAGCATTACCACCACCTATGATATATTGGACTCCTTGAGATGCCCATAGTAAAAAAGACAATTCTTCCAATGTTAACAGGTCTTTAGTGAATTTTCTACGGCTCCTTCTCTTATTGATTACATCTATAAATGCCATTTCGCCAATATTAAAATCTTCGGGTTTAATGAGATCAATTAGAGTCATAGTTTCAGGATATGGCTTTTGTAGCGGGGGTGCTGGTAATTTTTTTAATTGATCACTTTCAAATTGTAATCGACCCCCTTTCATCAAGGAACTGGTCTTTAAAAAATTACGACCTTTATTTATTTCTTCTTCACTCACTCTTAATTCCACATCTTTTTATAACTACTTCTATTCAAAAAAATCTTTTATTTTATATTGTTTAATATAAGCTTAAAATCAAACATTCCTATTAAATTGATTTTTAATATTTCAATTAGTATGAGAAGTCAATTTTAAAGATTCTACACATTTGGATATTATTTCTCAATTTTATTTGAACAAATTTCAATTAATCACAAAATCTTCGTAAATTTTTCTTTAAAAACTTCTTATTATTTGAACTTTAAACCATAAAATTTGGATTTTAAGTTGTAGTATAACTAATATATCAAATATAATTTGATTTGATATGTGAACATTTATAAACCCAAATTACCAGTATTTATTTGGAATAACGTTCAGAAAAATAAGCAACGCTTAAAAAAAAAGTGAAAATATTTCAAATCTATCATCAAAAAACTGCATCGATGTTCAAATTTATCACCAAAAATTGAAACGCCTTGCGTCTTTCATAACTTTTTATAAAAAAATGTACAAGTTCATAACTTTTCTTAATAAAAAGAGGTTATAATCTATTGAAAAAAGTAGCTATTATCGGAGTGGGGCATACAAAGTTTGGGGTATTAGAAAATCAAGACTTAATGGATTTATTATGCGATGCTTCACTTGAAGCCATTAACGATTCCAACACGAACGATGAAAATTTTGATTCGGTTTATGTTGGATCTATGTGTCCTGAAACTTTTAACCACATAAGCGGCGTAGCAAATGCTCTTGTTGATAGAATAGGGTTATTACCTGCCGCAGCAGATCATATCAAAAATGGACCTGCCAGTGGTGGTTCTGCGATAAAAGCTGGTTTTCAAGCTATTGCATCAGGAATAAATTCTATGGTATTAGTTGTAGGGGGCGAAAAAATGACTCATATCACAACCCCCGGTTTAGTAACATCTGCCATCGCTACAATAACGCATCCTAAAGCAGAAAGATCTCATGGAGCATCGCTTCCCTCATTAGCGGGATTATTAACAAGAGTATATCTTGAAAAATATGATGCCAAATTAGATTGGCTTTCAGATATTTCAATAAAAAATCATAAAAATGGAGCCTCAAATCCATTGGCTCATTTTCAAAGAACTATTGAAAGTTTCATGGAAAGTGCTATTAAAAAAGGAAAGGGATCTTGGAATAATATTTATGAATTTTTAAACGATGATAAAACTAATCCGATTATAGCCGATCCTCTTAGGTTGTTTCACATTTGCTCAATTTCCGATGGTGCCGCTGCTTTAGTTTTATGCAATGCTGAATTAGCCAAAAAATATTGCGAGAATCCAGTATTAATTACTGGAATTGGTCAAGCAACAGACACGCAGATCGTTTATGAAAGAGATGATCTTACCGTATTGAATGCGTTAAGAGAAAGTTCAAATCAAGCTTACAAAATGGCTAAAAAAACTCCGGAAGACATTGATGTGGCCGAACTTCATGATGCTTTTGAAATATTGGAAGCAGTAGAAAGTGAGGACATTGGATTTTTTAAGAAAGGAGAGGGTGTTCGAGCGGCTCATGAGGGTTTAACAGAAATAGGAGGGAAAATTCCAATTAATCCATCTGGAGGATTAAAAGCCAGAGGTCATCCATTAGGTGCAACTGGAGTGGCTCAAGTAGTCGAGTTATTCTGGCAAATAAGAGGTGAAGCTGGGAAAAGACAAGTTTCAGATGTAAATACCGGTATTACGTGTAATTTTGGCGGATTCGGAAATAATATATTATCCATTATAGTTGAGGGGATGTGAATTTATTTGAATAGCGGAGAAAAATTAATTGCTAAAAAATGCAAAAAATGTGGGTTTATACAGCATAAAGATCATATTCGCTGCTTAAAATGTAAAAACGACACGTTCGATATGATTGAAGCTCAAGGGGGTTGTAAATTAATAACATACACAATTTTGAATGTTCCACCACTGGAATTCAGAGATAAACCATCCTATGCTTTAGGCGTTGTACAATTTGAAAATGGTATAAAGGCGCTTGGTCAAATAGAGAGTCAGAAAAATCTAAAAGTAGGAATGAAATTAGCGCCAGTTTATAAAAAAATATGTAATAATCTTGATGGTAAAGAAATTAATGATTTTGTTTTTAAATCAATTGAATAAATAAATATAGGAGGATATAATAATGGTTGCCCATAATAGGAATGTTGAGGAAATTATAATAAAAGAAAATGAATGGAAAAAAAAACCTCCCTCCAAATCTATTGAGAAAGAAAAATTAAAAGATAAAATTAAAACGCATTCCGGTATAGAATTAAAGTCTGTTTTTGGTCCAGAAGATATGGAAAATACCCCATACTCGGAAGATATTGGGATGCCAGGTAGCGCTCCTTTTACTAGGGGAGTTTATCCCAGTATGTATCGGGGAAGATTGTGGACTATGAGGCAATATTCGGGTTTTGGTGATGCAACCCAAACCAATGAGCGATTTAAATATTTGATTTCGAAAGGTCAAAAAGGACTTTCTATAGCTTTTGATTTACCAACTCAAATGGGATATAATTCGGATAATCCTTTATGTTTAGGTGAGGTTGGAAAAGTAGGCGTGACAATTAATTCTTTAGAAGATTTTGAACGTGTATTTGATGGTATTCCGCTTGACAAAATATCAACGAGTATGACGATAAATGCACCTACATCTATAATTTTGGCAATGTACATAGCAGTTGCTGAAAAACAGGGAATTTCTCTCGAAATTTTAAGAGGTACTGTCCAAAATGACATTTTAAAGGAGTATATCGCAAGAGGAACTTATATATTTCCTCCTGAACCTGCCTTAAGATTAACTGTTGATGTAATTGATTACTGTTCAAAATATTTACCTAACTTTAATACAATAAGCATATCAGGATATCATATGCGTGAGGCAGGTTGTAATGCTATTCATGAAATAGCTTTTACTCTCGCAAATGGTATCACTTATGTTGAAGAAGTCCTTAAACGAGGAATTGATATCGATGATTTTGCTCCAAGACTTTCTTTCTTTTTCTGTATTCACAATAATTTCTTTGAGGAAGTAGCAAAGCTAAGAGCAGCAAGACGTTTATGGGCCAAAATTATGAAAGAGAGATTTCATGCAAAGGATCCCAACTCTTTAAAATTGCGATTTCACACTCAAACAGCAGGGGTGACCCTTACAGCTCAACAACCAGAAGTTAACATTGTTAGAGTAGCGTATCAAGCATTAGCAGCTGTTCTGGGTGGAACACAATCCCTTCACACAAATGGCGCAGATGAGGCCCTATGTTTACCTACTGAAGATTCGGTTAGATTATCTCTTAGGACTCAACAGGTTTTAGCATATGAGACTGGAGTTCCCGATGTTGTTGATCCTTTAGGGGGTTCATATTATATCGAGTTTCTAACAAACAAATTAGAAGAAGAGGCTAAAAAGTACATTGATAAAATTGATGAGATGGGTGGAATGCTGAAAGCAATTGAAAGTGGTTTTGTACAACAAGAAATTCAAGAAAATGCGTACATCCTACAAAAAAGAATTGATAATGGAATTGAAAAAGTTATTGGGGTAAACATGCTCCAAATAGAACGCGAACCTGAGTTATGTATTTTTAGGCATGACACCAAAATGGAAAAGAAAGCTATTGAAAACTTAAATAATTTGAAGAAAAGAAGAAATGAGAAAGAAATCATAGAAAACCTGGAAAAATTAAAGATAGTTGCGCATTCTTCTGAAAATATTATGCCTATAATTATCGAACTCGTAAAAAATTATGCAACTGTTCAAGAAATTTGTGATGTGCTCAGAGATCTTTTTGGTGTATACCAATCACCTGAGATTATTTAATTTTTGAAGTTCGAAAAGAAATAAAATAAAATTTTAAATTATTTTGGTTTGAATTTTTTCCTATATAGCTTATTTTTTTATCGTAGGAATATTGATAAATGAAGCATAATCCTTAGTCCTTTTAATAGTTATAACTGGATTTCCCTCTGCAGGATAATGTGAGAACGTATCTTTATCTGCTCCTGCAATTGCAACGCGCAATCTATGATCTTTACGTACTAAAACTGAAGTTGGTAAGAAACCAAAGATTATTTCTGAAATTTCACCTGGCACTAGAGGTAAGGAGTCTTTCTTCTTAAATGAATGGTATGGAACCATAATTTTATAGGGAGGCTCATCCTCTGAGATTTTACGATGAATAAAACGTAATTGTCCTTCAGTAATGTATGTGACTTTCCCCTCCTCATCTACATCTTCTAAGTAAGCAAAAATTACTCCATCTTTATGCGTAGATGTTAAAATTATTGTAATTACAGGATGCCCTGTGATCTCTACATCTTCTTCTAAAGGATCGCTTGTATATGTTAATAATTTCTTTTCTATCTTATCCCTATTTTTATAGTTCATTTTTTGTACATAATGGATATGCCAGCGATTCCCTTTACCAGACGTTATGTTATGATCTACTTGATAACTATCTTCTCCTAACTCGTTTTGGGGTTTTGTTTGAGAAAGAGAATTATTTTCAGAAAAATACCATTTTTGCATAATATGACCTGCTGGTGGCCAGACTTCTGTTTTTTTCCATTTCTCCTCTCCCATTGTATAATAATAAAGTACTTTTTCTGAAAATGGTTCTTTACCATGTATACATATATCAAAGAAATCAAGCCATATTCTTTGTTGAATTTTCTTTTCGGGAAAAAATTTGAAAGTGTTGGGATGATAAGGATTAGCCCTTCGTTTCATACCATGGTCAAAATCACCAATAATTGCTCTCATCGGATTATTATATGTCATAAAGCGATTAATAATATTATCTGAAGTCGCGCCATCTAACCAACCTCCCCAACAATAAAATGGAACGTTTGATTTTTCAATCTCTTCTTTTTTAGAGAAAACACTAACCGTGTCTACAATATCTTCTTTTTGATAGACTAATGGATCGTCCCGATAAGTAACAACATCCTCATTTTGGAAAACATAAATATTGGAAGAATGTTCTTTAATTGCATTCTTTAATTGGATCTTTTCTTTATCAGATTCGATGGGCTTTACTCCTTTGACAAGAAAAAACAACAAAGGTAATACTCCAAGAAATTTTCTGCTATTATTCATATCTAAAGCTCTGCCTAATAAACCCCAAATTCTTATAAAAAAGTGATTATAAGCACCTCCTGGAAAACCAACTTCAGTATATGTATCCCATTGATTACTATATGGAAGAATTCCTTTCACAGCAGGATGATTTAAAGATGATACATGTTCAGCAGTTCCACCTCCATATGAACCTCCCATAGTCACAACATTCCCATCAGACCAAGTTTGATTAATAATCCAATCAATAATTTCGCGCCCATCTTCTACCTCTTCTTTAGACCAAGGATATGGCCTATTACCAAATGAAGCTCCAGTCCCTCTCACATCAACATATATGAAACCATACCCACGACTAATACCTAATTCATGCAATGATTTCATATCGGGGACCTCTTTTAGGAGCCATTTAAAGGGAATTCTAAATGAATAATCTCTCCAATAACGAGTCTGCATTAAAACGATAGAAATTTTATCCTTCGGAGATAAATGTTCTGGTAAAACAAGTTCAATCGCAATCTTCACACCATCTCTCATCGTTAGATATTGAGAATTTTTTTTATAACTCTTAAAAGATGTTGTTTGACGTGGAATATTTTCGAAATAATACGGAGTTTCTTCTAAACTTTCAATTTTCGGCTTATTTTTATTTACCATTTCAATATTTAACCTCAATTTCTTTAATATGTTGATTTCTTTAATATTCGATTTAATGTAAATTTAGAGATCAAGCTCCTTCAGTTTAGCTTTAATAATAGTCGATTTCTCTGGTGTAATATCGTAAAATTTCCAAAAAATTATTGTACTCACCAATAAAAAGAATACTGGAATGACAGACATTGTAAGACGGATCCCCCATATTGCTGATTCACTTTGAGTTTCTGCTCCTTCAACGAAACCTGTTAGTTCATGCACAACGGCAAAGATTATAGCTTGAAAAACAATTGAAAGCCGATTTATAAAAATATAAAATCCATTATACATACCCTCATTTCTTTTTCCAGTTTCAATAACAGATTCATCTATGATGTCCGCAAAAACAACTGCTCTTATTATAAACATCCCGGCAATCCCAATGCCCCACAGAAATAAGACGATTACCCATCCTATAAAATTATCCAAAAAAAGCATTGGTAAAGCAAAGATCGATGACATAATAGCTGCTGTAATCATTAATTTCCTGTTATCATTTATTTTTCTTGCCCACCATAGCCATAATGGTATTGATATTAAACTACCTAAAAGAAATGCTGCCATAATGAGCGATGCCGCAGCAGCTGGCATTTTCAGAATATATCTAATACCATATTGCATTGAAGCTAATAAACATATCCTTAACACTCCGTAACCTAGAAATAAAACAACGAATGCAGTAAAATTTTTTCGTTTAAAGGCTGATATAAATGTTCTAAAAAAAGAAGTTTTTTCATTTTTTTCTTTTAAATCTTCGCACGCCTTTAAATACCGCTCGATCGTTTCTTCATCCTCACGCATACCAGGAATCATAAATAATGTGGCAATAAGAGCAACGGCAACTAAAGCCCATGCTTGGTTTATAAAAGATTCCTTGACGCCATAATTAATAATTAAAGGAGGTACAATCGCGCCAAATGCGAGACCTATATAGCCCAAAGTCATATTAATCCCAGATACTTTCCTACGCTCATCTTCATTTCGAAATTTATCAGCAAAAAGAGCAGCTGAATTTACAAAAACAAACGAAAAGGCTGTATCAAAAAGACATGTAGCAAAAACGAGCCAAGCAAATATAATCCATTGTCCATCTTTAGGATCAACTTCGGGTGGCATAAAAAGAATGATATAGAACAGAATCGAGGGAAAAATTGAAGAAATTATCCATGGAAAACGTCTTCCCCATTTTTTAGTGAACGAAAAAGGTCTATCACAGATATATCCTACAAGAGGATCATTTACAGCATTCCATATTGCGTATAGTATAAACCCGAAAGCAACAAGCCAACTATCTAACCCGATTTCTACTTCATAAAAATAGAAAACGTAAGCACCAAATGCTATAGAAAAGGTTTGCATAATAAATTCTCCTAGACCATAGGAGTAAATACTCTTGCTAGAGTGTAGAATTTCCGGAATATCATCGTAAATATCATTTTCTTTATTATTTGAGTCCACTTTTTAATCACATTTAGTTATTTTTTATATTTTATTTTTACTAATTAAATTTTGAAAAAATAATATATATGTTTTTAATTAGTTTGTTGTTTTTCTATTTATAACTATGCTTTTATCAGCATGATTATTAATTTTTAATCCATTAATCTCTATATTGATAAAGCAGAAAATAAAAAAAAGATAGAATAATTATTGTAAAACTAAAACGAGGCCCTCGCCATCCGTAACTAATTCATCGTTTTGGTTATAGACTTTTGTATCACATTTAATAAACTTTAACTTGCCATCTTTTTTAGTGAATTTTTCCCTAACCGTTGCAACGGCTGTTAATATATCATCAAAAAATACAGGTTTAACAAATCTTACTGTTTGTTCCCCGTAAAGTATTCCTGGACCAAATAATTCTACTCCCATAACTGCTGAGATTAAGCCAGCGCTAATGATTCCATGAGCAACTTGTTTTCCAAACATTTGTGTTTTAGCGAACTCTGGATTTACATGAATAGGATTATAGTCCCCCGAGACTTCAGCAAATTTCATCACATCTTCTTCGGTTATTTTTTTAGTGAATTTTGCAGAATCTCCTACTTTGTAATCATCCCATTTAACAGGTTCTAGATTTGACATAATTTAAATTAATGAAAAGATAGATAAAAAGATTAATATTAAATGAGTGAAAAAACAAAAGAGTAAGTAATAAAATTATTCGATTATTCACATTATTAAATTCAATTCGATATAAAAAAAAATAAAAATAAAGGTTGATAAAATGGGAAAATTAGCTAGAAAAGTCGCTTTGGTTGGAGCAGGAATGTGCAAATTTGGTCGAAATTTCCCTCTTAAGCGGAATCCTGATATGTGGGTTGATGCCTGGATAAAGGCTGTTGAGACGGTTGATAATGGAATAGAACCCAAAGATATTGATGCTTGTTATGTTGGAAATTATTCCTCAGATCTATTTAATCATCAAGGTCATTTAGGTCCTCAGATGGCAAATTTAGTAGGATTAACTCCAAAACCTGCTCCTAGATTTGAAGGGGCATGTGCTAGTAGCGGTATTGCCTTAAGACAGGCAATTATCGCAATAGCTTCTGGAGTACATGATATAATAGCGGTAAGCGGAGTGGAGTGTATGACAGAAGTTTCAACTACTCAAGTTACCGATGTTTTAGCTACTGCTTCTGATACTTTATTCGAATATCCTGCCGGAGCAACATTTCCGGGACTTTATGCTGCTGTTGCATCAGCTCATTTCCATAAATATGGCACTACAGCGGAAGATTTAATGAGAGTTGGAATAAAAAATCATGAAAATGGGAAAGAAAATCCCTATGCTCAAATGCAATCATCCATAAAAGAAATGATGCAAAAAAAAATTGCGCGATTAGAAAAGGAGGGAAAAGATGTTCCTGATTGGAAAGATGAATTTGATTATCTTAAAAGTGCTTCGAATCCCATTATAGCTTCTCCTTTGAGATTGTTCGATTGTTCTTTAATTACAGATGGAGCAGCATGTCTATTTCTCGCGGCTGAAGATGTGGCAAAAAAATATACTGATACTCCAATTTGGATAACAGGTACTGGTCAAGGAAGTGCCGCCCTCTCTTTACATGATAGGGATGATTTAACAAGTTTTATTGCTACAAAAGAATCAGCAAGGCAAGCATATAAAATGTCTGGCTTAGGACCAAAAGACATTCAAATTTGTGAAGTACATGATTGTTTTACTATAGCTGAAATTGTTGCAATGGAGGATTTGGGTTTCTATGAGAAAGGAAAAGCCGTTGAGGCAATAAAAAATGGAGAGACAAAAAGAGATGGAATTTTACCAATTAACACCTCCGGAGGATTAAAGTCTAAAGGGCACCCTGTAGGTGCTACGGGTGCAGCTCATGCTGTAGAAATATTTAAACAAATGAGAGGTATAGCTGAAAGAAATAGACAAGTTAAATTTGATGTTGAAAGAGCTATGACACACAATTTAGGTGGATCTGGTGGTACATGTGTCGTTCACATTTATCAAAAATAGAGGTGAAAATAATAATGTCAGAAAATGAGAAAGATTTAACTATAGAAAGTTATTTGGAATTTTTACGTAATAAAAAGCTAATGGGAACAAAATGTAAAGATTGCGGAGCGATGTATGTGCCCGTTAGAAAATTATGCATTAAATGCAATTCCACAAATATGGAATGGATTGAAATGTCTGGAAAAGGGGAAATTGCTGCTTTCACCACTATTACAGTCGGTACTCCTTTCTTTGTAGAAAAAGGCTATGGTAGAAATAAACCATACTGCTTTTCAGTTATAACACTCCAAGAAGGACCAATGGTTTCGGGGCAATTAGTAGGTGTAGATGAATCTAAACCAGATACTATTAATGTAGGTATGCCTGTAAAAGCAACATTCTTAGAAACCGAACTTAAAGGAGAAACGAGAGTGGATCTCGGTTTTGAGCCTATTTAAAACTTTCAATAATATCTATTTTTTTTAAATTTTTTTCTTATTCTCATTTATAAAATTTATAGGATATATGGGAAAAAATTTTTAATTCTTTTAGTTTTTAAAATTCCAAATCATGTAATATAATTAATTATCGATAGTTCTTTTAAACCGGTGGCTTTTTATAAAAAAACTGTATGTAAATTTAGTATCAGGAACGATCCTATTCATACTGATAAGCTCCTTTATATCTGTATTTTTGTTTTCAAATAAAATTCAAAATATCCAGGTTGATTTAGAATTTGACGAAACAAATGCTTATAGTTATGTTGAAGACCAATTAGACATTGGTTTTCGAATACCCGGAACTTCAGATAGTAATAAATGCGCATCCTACTTAATTTCCAAATTTAAAGATATTGATTACAATTTTCCATATATATTACATGATTTTGAGGTACATTCTACAAAATGCCAGAATATTTTATTTAAAATAAACGAAGATAGAGAGAATATTCTAATATTGGGAGCACATTACGATTCTAGAGCAAAAGCAACTAAGGATAGTGAAGATTCAGATGAACCTATACCAGGTGCTAATGACGGAGCTAGTGGATGTGCCGTTTTAGTTGAGCTAGCCAAGGTTTTATACAAACGAAAAGATGATTTGGAATGCCAGATTTGGTTTGTTTTTTTTGATGCTGAAGATCAAGGGAAAGATGAGGGAGGGTATGGTATTAAAGATTGGGATTGGTGTGAAGGATCAAAACAATTTGTAGA
>JAHQWS010000261.1 GCA_029856295.1 Promethearchaeia archaeon | reverse complement strand
ATATATAATAACTATTGTGAATATTGTTAAAACTATTAGTCCAAAAATTAATAATCCGAGGTCTGATTTTTTCATATTTTTCAAAAACTCTTTTCTTACAATAGGTATATGAAATATTTTTTATGAAGTTTATCAAGATATTGTATTCAAAGTTATAATATCATAAATATAAAAGTTAAAAAAGGTTTTTTTAAAATTGATAAAAAAAAAAGTATGTTTTATAGTTTATTTTAGTTATAAAAAAATTAAGAGGCCATTTAATTATTCGAACCCCCCTCATAGTAAGATGTGCAGATTGTGATAAAGAATTTTCAATCACTTCAATAGAATACAAATGCCCCGAATGTGGAGGGTTACTCTGGGTTAAAACTGATAATTCGAAATTTCAAGAAAAATTTGCTCATACTAAAAAGTATAATTCATTTTGGGATTTTTATTTTGCATTACCTCAAATAAAAAAAGAGTTTTTTATTACTTTAGGAGAGGGCGGAACTCCTTGTAGAGAATCAAAAAGAATTGGTAAAAACTTAGAGTTAAATAGCTTATTTTTTAAGGATGAATCTCATAATCCCACTAATTCATTTAAAGACCGGGCCGCAGCTCTTTTGATTTCTCACGCTAGGAGCTGGGACTTTCAAAAAGTTATCTGTGCTTCAAATGGGAATCAAGGTGCTTCGATTGCAGCATATACTTCGTTAGAGGGAATGACTTGTATAAATATTATTCCAAGTGAAATTGAAATTGGTAAAAAGGCTCAACTTATTGCTTATAACTCTAAAATCATTATAGAGGGTAATACTATTGATGATGCCATAAATTCAGCATTAGCTCCTATATATACTAAAGAGTACTATCAATGCACCCCAGAATTCAATCCGCTTACGATTGAGGCTCAAAAAACGATGGCCTTCGAGATTTTTAAAGATATAGGTTTTCCAGATTGGGTTATAATTCCAATGGGTAATGGTGGATGTCTCGTTAGTATTTGGAAAGGTTTTTCGGAATTAAAGGAATCAGGGGTTATTGAAAAGTTACCAAAACTAGTCGGAGTACAATCCGAGGTTTGTTCTCCAATTGTGGAAGCATTTCTTCATAAGGAAGGTGGAACTTTTGAGGAAAAAAATATTTTACAATCCAAGGCAAGATCTATTATGGTTAAAAACCCATTATACCAAGCAGCAGCTATAAGAGCTATTAATGAAAGTAAAGGAACAGCATTAGTAATGTCTGAAAATTTAATACTAAGTTCCATAGGAGACCTCGCAAGGTATGAGGGAATATTTGCTGAACCCGCATCAGCATTAACAATCGGGGCACTAACTACGTTAATTCAACATCATAAAATGAAACATGACGATATCATTGTTTGTTTAATTACGGGTAGTGGATTAAAAGCACCCTATGTTTTAGAGGCTCTATCATCTAAGGCAAAAACAGCTGGAATGGGCGGCATTCTCAGTACAAAATTGAAGATATTATCCCAAATTTCTATTTCAGATAAAAAAGGAATTCACGGGGCTAAGCTTAAAGAAATAATAGGATCAGTGAGTTTACCCGCAATATATCAGCATCTTAAAGAATTAGAATCAAAAAAATTAATAAATCGAAAAAAACAGGGAAAGAAAGTTTTATATTTTATAACTGAGGAAGGGAAGAAAGTTTTGGATGCGATGGATGTTCTAATCACTTTACTTTAAATTTAATTACATTACTTTTCATTTTTGGGAAATTCAAGGATGAAGATTTTATCAAAAACTTGAGGTAAACTGTCAATAATATTTCTTCGGACCGTTTTAGCGAAAATTATCGCAATTATGACACTCACACCAAATTGTATAGTTGCATTTAATATAAATTCATATAGGGCTACCGGAAATCCAAAAAGTATTGTTTCATAGATTAAATAGCCAAAAACCATGACTGCCCCACCGATTACAACAGCTAATATGTCTCTATAGTTTAATTTTTTATAATTCTTTTTTGGATTTGCTATTAATCCGACTATAAATCCCTCTAATCCTTTAATGATTAAAGTTGCGGGGGCATATATTGCATAACCTAAAAAGATGTCTGCTAAAGCAGAACCGACTCCTCCCGCAATTCCACCAATGATCGGCCCAAACAACAAACCTGTAATCATTACTCCAGCATCTCCAATATTAATAAATCCTTGAGTAGCAGGAACAGGAACAGCAATAATCATAGTTAACACACATATTAAAGCAGCAAAGATCCCTATCATTGAGATTGTTAAAGTATCAACTGGATAGCTATATCCCATGAAATTTTTAAATCGAGTTTGATATCTACTTTCTTCTGATTTGGATTTAGTTTGCATTTTTCATCAAATTTAAAATGAATAAGTTATAACTTATAATAAGTTGTAACTTATATATATATTTTTACCATTTCCAGAAGATATCTTCAGCATGACCTAACATTTTGTCTACATGTATTTTTTCCCCATTGTCTAATACTAAATCTCCTGAGTATAAACCATGCAATAATGAAGAATCTAATTTTATAATCCCAATATTTAATTTATCTCTATGAGAAATTATTGGTTCTAATACCATATTAAACCTGTCATCATTGCTAGTAAACTTCCAAGGTTTTTCAGGATCACGATTTTCATGATGGAATGTCACTTCATCAATTTTATGAGCTTTACCATCATAAAAAACAATATTTTCTGTGTGAGTTGCACCTTCTTCGCTACCAACTGAACCAAATCCATATCCTACATTAAATGCAACGGGCACATCATTGACCATTCCGCAAGCGGAACCCCATAGCCAATGTGTTCTATAAGGCCAAATGCCACGTCCCCAATCTATAAGTCCAAATGATGTTTCAGGCTCAAATACGTATGATTTTTCTCCAATTTTAATCTCTCCTGAAGCGGGCATCATATTTATCTTATGGTTATAATAAAAAAGCCTTGGGTCTTCATTATATCCAGTTACAACTACTGTATTATCCCATTTAGGATTATCATTTAATGTAATAGTGCCTTTTATTCCTTTATCTAAAAATGAGGGATCTTCGATGGATATAATTCGCTTATCTTTACTTTTCGTTAATGTAGCTTTAAATTTTTTAGTAGGAAATTCTATCACACTATCTTCTAACGAACTCAATGGAAGCAACTTAGATTTTGTAAAAAATTTAAATAATCCTTTACCCTCTCTTGTCTTATTTTCAAAATCGAGCCAAACATAGCTCATTTGAGTTAAATACCCTATATCCCCAATTGTAACTTGTAATCCAAATTGCTTGTTTAAAATTGAGTAATGATCCCATTCCTTAATGCGCGACCATCCTTTTCCTATATTTTCCTTGTTATAGGTTAATATCGGCTTTCTTGCCCAACCACGTTGAACAAGTGAACCATCTTCATTAAATAAATT
>JAHQWS010000259.1 GCA_029856295.1 Promethearchaeia archaeon | reverse complement strand
AGGTATTTGTAATTAATAACCATCAATTCTCAGAAATGCTAAATATTGGGAAACTTTACACAAAATTGATGGCGAACCTTTATAAGAAGCAAGAATATTTCAATAAAGAATTATCTCTTACAAAAGACATTCAACAATTTCCAACTCCAAAATTGACTTTCTCGCCAATGAGATTTGACTTTTTATTAGATTCTAAAAATAATTTAATATTATCAGATATAAATTTACCGGGAAGTTTTGTACCTGATATTTTTTGGCCAATTTACGGAATTAATAACCATTTTGATGAATTAATTTGCGGCAAAAAAAATTATATCTGCTATAATGCCTATACCAAATATCATCAGATTATTTCAAAATATTTAGGTGATAAATATAATATTTTAAGATTTTTAGATAAAAATACAAATAAACCACAAGAACAGAGGAATTTTTTAAAAAAACTTTACCAACTCATTACTGAATTAAAACTTGTTAATCTAAATTATTCAGATCAAGAAATCAATCAAAAATCTATTCAAGATCTAGATTCTAATTTCCTCGTTTCATTATTCTTAAATACTCATAATTCACCAGAAAATCTCTCTAATTCAATAGAAACATTATTGAACTCCGAGCGACCCATTTTTGTAAACCCTAAATTACTTCCTTTTACTGATAAAAAACCTCCTTCATTGGATTGTCTAATGACAATTTTAAAAGATAATGAAGCAGAATATATGAATTCACATCTACCAAAAGTAATATTTAAAGGAGATATAGTGATTAAGCGAAGATTTGGACACTCATCAAGCTCCTATGTTTCAGTTTCTCTTAAAAAAGAAGAAATTATTAGAAATCAAGATTTATATCCTTATTCGGAAGTTAAATTAGAAAAGTTACAGCCAATTCCTTACCAGGATTTAAGCTCTAAAAATATAGATGTAAACAATAAGTTAGTAAAAAATTCTGTCGAAGATTGTTTATTTGAAATTTCTCTTAATATGTTTATTGTAACCAAAGGTATAGCATTCAAAGAAGTCTTAGATTGTGTGAGTGTGAGTAGTAGGGGAGCTAAATCACATCCTATTTCCGGTCCTCATACATTATTATTTCCAACAGTTATAGAGGAGGTTTGAGAGATAAAATGAGTAAGAAAATTGTTTTACTATATCCAGAAAACATGAGTAAACTAATTTTAGTCCCCCCTTATTCATTATTGTATTTAGCAACAGCGGCCAGAAAAGCAGGCTATGATCCGATTATTATAGATGCTCGCGTGATTTCTAATCCAGATAGGGCTTTAGAAAGGGAGTTACCGGATGCAACTTATCTTGGGGTGGGAGCAGGGATGAATTATCAAGTTTCAACAGCTTTACTCGCAAGTAAAAAAGCAAAAGAGTACGGAGTCCCCGTAATTTGGGGTGGCAGCTTTAGCACTTTTCACGCATTAGATTTTATTAGATTTCCTTATGTAGACTATATCTTTTTAGGTGGAGCTGAAAAAAATTTTCAAGACTTTCTTGAAAAGGGAATTTCTCATACTCATAATGTAGTTCATAAAAATATCAAGAAAATTTATACAAATTGTACTGAAGTACCATACGATCTTAATGATTATTTCCCTCCGGCGTGGGATCTTTTAAACCCAGAAGATTATATAAGAAAATATAAAGATCTAAGACTAATGCATATAACAACAAGTCGAGGGTGTCCGCATAGATGCTTATTTTGTTATCAACCTTCAATGTGGAAGAAAAAATGGTCATTTCTTTCGTTAGAAAACGTTAAGGAAGAGGTTTTATACCTTAAAGAACATTGCACTATGAATGCAATTTATTTTTTTGATGATAATTTTGCAGTAAATAAAGAAAGATTACTTGAGATAGGTCAATTTCTTAAAAAGCATGGTATTAAATGGAGCAGCTTAATAAGAGCAAATTATCTTACTGAGGAATTTGTTAGGGAATTAAAAGATTTAAATTGTTATAAAATATGTGTGGGTGCTGAAAGCGGCTCTCAAAAAGTTCTTGACTTTATCCAAAAAGATATTAAAACAAAGGATACAATAAAAGCTGCTAAAACCCTTGGAAAATATGGTATCAATTCGGAATTTTTCTTTATGACTGGATTTTTCGGTGAAACTAAAGAAGAAAGACAAAAGACATTAAATTTAATCGATTATGTGGAAAAAATTGCAGGAACTGAAACATTTTTGAGAGTTGCACTTCCTTTTAAGGGGACACCCTATTATGACCTAGCAATAGAAAAAGGTTTTCGAAGAGAAAATACATTGATGGCATTATCCGAAGAAAAATGGGATTTTAGACCACCATTCTTACCGTGGCTTTCAAAGAGAGATAATAAAGAAATACGGAATATCGTGTTAGCGAGTATGATTAGGTTTATTTGGCAGAAATCATATAAAGATTTATCTTTATTCAAGAAATTCCTTTATGCTTTTATTGCTCCTATTTCCAATTTAAGATGGAAACAAAAATTTTGGAAACTTCCTTTAGATCTTAAAATTTACAGATTGTATATTCATTTAAAAAATAGGAAAAGAACAAAATTAGCTGAAAGGCTTATAATAAAAGTGAAAGAAAGTATAATTTATCAAAAAAAGAAAGAAGATTTTTAATATATAAATAACCAAAGTACCTATTGATAAATCATTATGGATAAACATTTTAAAGCCCTCTTAGAAGAACATAGAACAAAATTTAAGGAATTTAATGAAACAGAAATTGCTGAAGCACCTAAATTAATTACGCAAATACATATCCTAGATGGATGTAATTTAAGATGTAAGCATTGTTATGTAGGAGATAGGCGTTTTAAACCAGAGCCACCTTTGCTTTTAAAAGAAGTTATCCGACGTATCCAGATTTTAAAAGATTTTCAGATAAGCCATGGTTTTGAGGGTCATACAATGAATATTTCAGGAGGAGAACCTACAATTCATCCACACATTCTTGAAATTATTCAGGAAATAAGAAAAAGAGATATTACACCTTTTCTTCTTACAAACGGAATTAAAATAACGAAAGAGTTTGCCCAACTAATTAAAAATGCAGGTTGCGACTTAGTGCAAATCAGTTTAGAAGGAACTGAGAAATCTAATGATGAAATCAGGGGAAAAGGAGTATTTAAAAAGGCTTTAAATGCTATTAAAATCCTAAAAGATTTAGACTTTAGAGTTGTAATTGGTATTACTGTCTCAAAATATAATATGGAACAACTTGATGAGCTGTGGAAATTGTTGGATGGGAAAGTTAACAAATTCCATATGAGAGAGGTAACACCAATTGGGGCTGCTGAAGGATTTGAAAAAACAACTAATGAGGAGAGATGGAATTTATATAAAAAGATATTTGATTGGAATGGTAAAACCCGTGTTTTTTTAGAAGACCCTCCTTATTGTACTATAGATCCTTCATTAATTGATAAAAGGGCAGGCTGCGCAGCAATGATTTGTCTCATGTGTATTGACACAGATGGGAGTGTTTATCCGTGTAGAAAGGCACCTTATAAGATGGGTTCAATAGATGATATTGAAGCAGTCTGGAATAATCCAGTCGCTCAAAAGATGCGTAATAGAGATTTTGACGGACCTTGTGGTAGTTGTAATATCAAGGGAAGTTGTGGTGGTTGCCGGGGTTATGCTTACGCACAGGGAAATATTTTAGGTTCAGATGACCGTTGTTTTCTACACTGTAAAACCAATTAAAGATTTAATCTAGATGTATTATTTTAAAAGAGATAAATAATTTATAACAAAAGCTTTTTAATAAGAATAAGGAAGAATTACCAATAATAATAAAAATAGGTGATCTTAAAAAATGATATTTCAAATCTGGATCGTGCATTTCAGTATTTTGCTCATTGTGTTTATATTAATCATTGTAGGTGTATTAATCGCCCGATTATTGAAAGGGAAAAAGAAATGGTTCTTCACCGCACATAAAATATTAGAAGTTATTGCCGTTATCTTAGCAATTATTGCCGTACTAATAACAGGATTTAATTTTACTGTCGGTCCACATGCTTATGTCGGTGTAATTATAATAATTGGATTAATCATCGTTCTGCTTGGGGGTATAGTGTATACTAAAATTAAACCCAGTACGGAAGATTTAATTGAACAGAAGAAAAGAATGAGGATGATTCATACTATATTAGGGATTATAGTTATAATCTTAATTTTTATCTCATTAATGAATATACTAACGTTTCTGTAGTGCTGTAAGTCTTTTATTTTATAAATTGCAATGATAATATTATTTTTATTATAATAATCTTTTTATGAAGTTTTCTTATAGTTTAGAGTATAAAAGATTTTTATATTAAATTACCTAGATATCTTAGGTTAATTCAGAAAAAGTTGAGTTAAAAATGTCCTACATAGTTCAAAACGAAAAACTTATAAAAAATGAAATGACCAAATTGAAAGATAAGGTTTCTTTAAAGCTATTTACCGATTTTAAAACTGATGTAGATGGGACTAAAATGAGGAATTGTATGGCATGTGGTAGTACTTTCAATTTATTAAATACATTAAAAGAATACTCTAGTGGGAAGTTAGAGGTGGAAGAGTATTCAATTGAAGAAGATCCGGATATAGCAGAAAAATATAGAGTTGTTAGAATTCCAACAATTTTATTCTTAGATGAAGAAGACCGGGAAGTAATACGTTATACTGCTGAACCTTCTGGAGCAGAATTAGTTCCTTTTATTAAAAGTATACAGGATTTCTCCGGAGCGGTTTCTTTTTATAAAGATACCATAATGACGAACCTCAAGAAAATCGGAACATCAGAAATAAAATTGTTTATTACCCACACATGCCCTTATTGTCCTACAGTCGTACCCATTGCAAATCTTTTTGCCACTTTATCGAATGGAAAAATAAAAGTCGATATCATTGATATTAATGCCAACCAAGACCTTGCTATGAAATATCAAATTCAGGGAGTGCCACATACTATGATAAATGAAAAAGAACACATTTATGGTATGTTTTCACCTCAAGAGTTATTAGATAAACTCACAAAAGGAAAAAGAGATTTTGATGGAATGTATGCTTAATATTATATCTAAAAAATAAAGGAGGTTTTGTAAAAATTGTCTTCAGATGAACATTATAAAGAAATAATTCGGAAGGAAATGGCTAAATTAAAAAAACCAGTAAAATTAAAAGTTTTTACCTCTCAACGGACTCAAGCAGATGGATCTAAGATAAGGGAATGTATGGATTGTGGTCAATTCATGACCTTATTACGAATATACGAGGAAAACTCAAATGGAATGCTCACAATTGAAGAAATGTCTATAGATGATAATCCAGAGTTAGTGAAGCGATATGATATTTCCCGTGTACCTACAATTCTTTTTATTGATAATGAGGGTAAAGAAGTAATCAGGTATTTAGCGGCCCCCCAAGGTGCTGAGATCCAACCTTTTATTCAGTCCATATTTACTTTTGCCGGAGCACCAAATTATTATGAAACAACAATAAAGCAGAATTTAGGTAGGATACAACCTACTACAATAAAAGTAATGATGACAGAGACATGTCCATATTGTCCGCAAGTTATTACAATTGCGAACATGTTTGCGATAGCATCTGGCGGAAAAATTAAAACAGTAATAATCGATATCAGCGCTAATCCTGATATTGGGCAATATTATGCTGCTGCTGGTGTACCTTATACAATTTTTAATGATAAAAAAACAATAACCGGTATGGTTGGTCCAAATGAGATATTAAGGGCATTAATAGGGGGTGATATACATGTTTCCTACTGATTCACTTGGATTCGATCCGGAAAAAACATATGATATTATCGTATTGGGAGGGGGTCCAACAGCTATAGGATGCGCGATCTATGCTGCTCGCTTTGCGATGGACGTGTTGATTATCGGTAAAACTTTTGGTGGATTAATCGCAACAACTCATATTGTTGAAAACTATCCTGGCATTACGTCCGTAAGTGGTCCCGGATTTGTAGAAATGTTTAGAGAACATATGCAATCATTAAACATTTCTTTTATTTCCGATGAGATAGGGAGCATTGAAAAAGTTGATGATCATTTTGTCTTACACTCTTTTTTTCAAAAGTTCAAAGCATCTACTATTTGTATAGCAACTGGTTCAGAAAGAAAAAAATTAGGAATTCCCGGTGAAGAGGAGTTTGCGGGAAGAGGAGTGTCTTATTGTGCAACATGTGATGGCCCATTCTTCAAGGATAAAGTTGTTTGTGTTATAGGCGGAAGTGATTCTGCCGCTAAAGAAGCACTATTCCTTGCACAAAATGCCAAAAAAGTGTATATAATTTATCGGGGTAAAGAAATCCGAGCTGAACCAATTAATAAGAAGCGTGTCTATGAAAATGAAAAAATTGAAATCATTTACGATACCAATGTTGCAGAAATAAAAGGAGATAATTCAGTAAAATCAGTAATATTTGATAATGGTAAGGAATTTGAAGTTGATGGGTTATTTATCGATATCGGATCAATCCCAAATTCTGATCTTGCCAAAAGAATTGGTGTAAACACAAATGAAAAAGGTGAAATCATTATTAATCGAAAATCAGAAACGAATATCCCGGGTATTTTTGCTGCGGGAGATGTTGCAGATGCTCCTTTCAAGCAAGCCATCACAGGCGTGGCTGAAGGGGTAATCGCTGCTTATTCTGCTTTTGATCACCTAAAACAGATGGAAATAGAATATTAATATTATTTTTTCTTATTATATATATGATAAAAACAAACGAATTTCAATCTATAAAATTAAGCTTCACGAATTGCTACTTTTTGAGATGTAATGAAGGATACCTGTTAATAGACACCAGTTATCCAAAGGATTATGAAAAATTTGAAAAGAAAATTGAAAAAATTGATATTAAACTCAGTGATATAAGATATCTCTTTTTAACCCACCACCATGATGATCATGCTGGATTCGCTGCCAAATTAGTGGAAGAAACTGGAGCTAAAATTATTGTTCATAAGAATGCACTACCTTATTTACAACAGGGAATACCTGAAGAAGATAGTCAACCTATTAATAAACGGGTTAAATTCACCTTTAAATTGTTTGAGGGATTTCATGACTTTGGATTTCCCCCAGTAATATTATCAGAAAATGATATAATTCTCAATGGCGATAATCATGAGCTTTTAAAGAAGTTAGGAATCGATGGTTCAATTTTGTATACTCCCGGACATACCTCAGATCACTTAGCTATTGTGTTAGCAAATGGGAATGCTTTCGTCGGTGATGTCGCTATGAATTTTCTAAAATTTACTGGTATTAAACGAAGGCCAATTTTTGTTCAAGATATAAATACTGTGTTTGAAAGTTGGCAGAAACTCATTGATCATGGGGCAAAATCCATTTATCCCGCTCATGGTAAACCTTTTGATGCTAAAGATTTGATGATTTCTAAAGAAAAATTTGCTAACTCATAACAAACTAAAGAAATAAAAAAGAAATTTTTTTTTTAAATTTTAACTTATAGCTACATCAATACTATGGAACTCTGGTTCTTTAAAGGGAATGCCTTTTAAACAGGCAATAACAGGTGTAGCTGAAGGAGTTATTGCTGCTTACTCCGCATTCGATTTCCTAAAAGAAATGAAAATCGAATATTAAAATAAGCTATATGTATTTTAAAACCTTTTTAATAATTAACATCAAATAAATTAAAAAAAAAAAGATTATTTTTGAGTAATTTTCTTTCTTTTGAAGAAAACAAGAGTTCCAATGCTTATAAAGGAGACTAACGCGATAATTTCTATGTTAGCAAAAGGAATGGTCGCAGGTTTTTCATCGTCATCATCGTCGTCATCGTCGTCATCCCCCACTATTAAAGATCCTGGTGGGCTATAAAGTTCCATAACCAAAACAGTAGTATCTCCTTCTTTTGCTACCATCAATTGAGTAATACCATCCTCTCCAAAGGTCAAAGTCATGTTAACCTGCGGATTTGTGCCGCCATGGATAAAGCTCGCAAATGTTAAGTTTCTCGCGATTGCTGCGTAACCAGACGTGTTCACGCTTTCGCCTATCATGATTAGGTTTAAAGGCACGGGGATACAGAATATATAGTGACTATCTAAGATGTGATCCGTGGTTCCGTTAAAATAGTCTTCGCTCCCGTTAAACGCAAGGTATGAGATATTTGTATCTAATTCGTCCCATTTCTTTTCGGAGGCGCTGTAGACGCTTGCCGTAACGTTCAAGATCGTTGAATCTATGTTATCATGCGTGCCATCATAGAGCGCTTCAATGTCGTATTTAAATAAATTATTCGTGATAAAAGGATACCCTCCAAGGCAAGGAGCAGCGTACTTTATTTTGTATATGTAACTCTCTCCTTCTTTTACTGGTAATTCCGTTATCAACTCCGCTATTCCAACCGGGCCTGTGGAGTTCCATTGTTCGTATCTTATTAAGATTCCCCCGATACTAAAGGTTAAAGTCGTATTATAATACTTTGCACCATCAATTTTAGACGAATTATAAAAAGTTATAGCATTTGCATTCTGGTCAATTTCGTATCCCGTTTGATTAAAACTTTCTCCGATTAATGTTAAATTTAAGGGCGTTGGAACAACATGGAAAGCGTATCCCAGGAAAAAAGCATCTTGGGATGCGTTTAAGTAATTCTGGGTATAATTATAAGACATATAATACTCGTCATTAATCCATGTTTCCCATGAACCCCCTTTTCTAGTGGAATATGACCAATCAACCATTAAACAATCAACATTATCTTTTTGGTCTGGGTATATATCATTTATTTCAACTTTAATATAGTCACCTACATTATAACCTGCTTCAGCCCAATCTCCTGTACATTTAGTAATATTCCATAGATATTCGTCGTTAGTCTCAGAGGGAAATGTTGAGTCGTCTATAGTCGTGACTGCCATTACATTTTGACTGAAAAGTGCTAAAAATCCCGAAATAGCGATTAGAGAAGAAATTGTAATTAATAATATTTCTTTTTTATGATTCAAATTTTAAACCCTGTAAATTTCTATTTATTTTGAATATATATTCATTATATACGTGTTGAGAAATAAATAATTAAATTTAAATATTGAGATCTCTACATTAAAATCAGAAAACATTCACAAATATGTAATATACCCTAATGATTACTTCAATAAACTTCCCAAAATATTAATTTCTGCTTCATGTTTCTTAAAAAAATAAGACAAAAATAAAAAAACATAAGGTTTGGTTAGATATAAAAAGAACTTGAGTTACGCGTAAATTCTAACTATTGTATTGTAATGTCAATGCTTTTAAATTCGGGTTTTTTAAATGGAACATCTATTTTTAGTAAACCATTTTTATATTGAGCTTTCGCCTTTTCAGGGTCAATTTCGCAGCAAACGGCATACGAACCAATGTAAACCGTATCGTCTGTTTCACCTTTAATGAAAAATGAATCCTCGTGCATTTTAAGTTTTATAGTGTCCTTATCCACTCCCGGTAAGGTAATTTCAATATGGTATGTATCGTGTTCCTCATTTGGCCACATACATACATCAGGAGAAACATAAAGTTTTTCTTTTTCCGACATAAGATTTCACTTTTTTATTTTAATTAATGTATATGAATTCTATTATCAAAATAGAGCGATTGGGTTTTTAAACGTTTTTTTTATGAATTATTAAAAATTGGCTAACTCTACCAATTATAGGATATTGGTTATGACGTGAATATTTTTAATTTATAAATTCATTCAAATAGTCAATTTATAAGTCTTATCCGTCAATTTTTTAAATGATATTAATAAAACTATAAATGTAAAGATTTACAATCCATATAAAAATAAAAGCAAAAGGAGGTAAAATTATGACTTTAGCAAACATACCTATTATTCTTGAAAAAGTAAATAAGGAAGATATCAATAAACAAATACTTCGAACTGCTATGTTAGCGGAATTAGATGCGATTAATCTCTATGAACAGATGGCTGCTTTAACGGATGATAAAAATATTAAAGCAGTTTTAATGGACGTGGCAAAAGAGGAAAAAGAACATGTTGGGGAATTCCAATATTTATTATTAAAACATGATAAACAACAAGAAAAAGAATTACAAGAAGGAATGGAAGAAGTTAAAGAATTAGTTGGAGATTAGTAAGTCTCCACAATTTTCCCTTTTTTCTTATAATTTCATTTTTTTATTATTATCTAATAAAATTGAGAAGTTCTAAACATTAAACAAAATTATATTTTATTTAGTAATCATAGGATTTAGTGAGAATTGGTTAGTTTTATAGTCCATTTTCTTTTTAAAATATAAACCAAATTTAATTAAAATTATTACACTAAAGTTTTAATATATAGAATTGTAAAATTTCCTAAAACTATAGATAAAGATGTGATTAAATATCATTGAAAAATTTCATACATTGCTTAAATTGCGGTAAAAATTTAGCTTCAAAGGAGCAAGAAGGGCCTCCATATTGTGCCGAATGCATTTTAGATTTGAATTATAGAACTTCAGATATAGATCGCAATGAAATTGATAAAGAATTACAAAAAATTTTGAATTTTTTTGTCTCGGATGTCAGTGCCGCCTTTAATAAAGACCCTGCTGCGAGTACTCTTTTAGAGGTTCTTACAATTTATCCTGGTATAAAAGCAGTACTTCTATATCGTATATCACATTTTTTTTGGAAATTAGGAATGCCATTTATCCCAAAATATCTCTCAGATATCGCTCGTCAAATGACGTCAATTGAAATTCATCCAGGCGCTGAAATTGGAAGTGATTTTTTTATTGATCATGGTGCGGGAGTTGTTATTGGAGAAACCACTGTAATTGGAAATAATGTTACAATTTATGCTGGAGTGGTTTTAGGAGGAACTTCTTTAGAGAAAAAGAAACGCCATCCAACTTTAGGAGAAAATGTTGTTGTAGGTACGGGAGCGAAAATTTTAGGACCAGTAACTATAGGAGATAATGTCAGAGTTGGAGCAAATTCCGTTGTAGTAAATGACATCCCTCCAAATTCTGTTGTGGTTGGAGTTCCTGGAAAAATTATTTCAAGAAAAGGTGAGAAGATTGAGAAAATTGATCTTAGGCACGGAGATTTACCAGATCCATTATCCATAACGATTTCTGCTTTGGAAAAAAGAATAAGGGAATTGGAAAAACGATTTTCTACTAATAAAGAACCTAAAAAAGATGATATAGAGATATCTTATGGAGATTATGGAGAGGGAATATAATGATTTTAGGAAATTTGCTGCTATGTTTAAAAAAATTAAGTAATAGGAAATGAAAATAAATGGGAGCATATAATAATATAATTGAAACTATAGGGAATACGCCATTAGTAAAATTAAATAGAATGGCCGAAGGTATAAAACCTAACCTCTATGCTAAGTGTGAATATTTTAATCCTGGAGGGTCAGTCAAGGACAGAATCGGAATGGCAATGATCCAAAAAGCTGAAGAGGAGGGCCTCATATCTAAGGATATTACTATAATTGAACCGACTTCAGGAAATACAGGCATTGGATTAGCTCTAGTGTGTGCTTCAAAAGGATATAAATTAATCCTTACTATGCCTGAAAGCGTAACAATTGAAAGAATGCAAGTTTTAAAAGCGTTTGGTGCAAAAGTAGTTCTGACTCCTAAGGAAGGAGGTATGAAAGCGGCTATAGCCAAGGCTGAGGAAATGGCCAAAGAAAAGGGAAATGTGTTTATTCCTCAACAATTCAAGAATTTGGCCAATCCAGATATTCATCGTAGAACTACCGCGAAAGAAATTTTTAATGATTTAGATGGACAAGTAGATGCATTTGTTGCAGGTGTAGGTACCGGAGGAACTATTACAGGTGTAGGTGAAATACTCAAAGATAGAGCCGGTGCTAGACTTAAAGTCTATGCAGTTGAGCCTAAAAATTCTCCAGTTTTATCAGGGGGTAACCCCGGACCCCACAAAATCCAAGGTATAGGAGCTGGTTTCGTTCCTGATGTGCTAAATACTGAAATTTATGATAAAGTTATTCAAGTCGAATATGAAGACGCTATCGCTACTGCCCGAAAGCTAGCTAAATTAGAAGGAATCTTTGCCGGTATTAGTTCCGGTGCAATCGCTTGGGCGGCAATATATGAAGTTTCTAAAGAATTTGAAGAAGGAGAAAACATAGTTTTTATTGTTTGCGATTGGGGTGAAAGATATTTAAGTAATCCGCTTTGGAGTGATATAGAATAGTTTATTATAATCATAATAATTTTAATTATACAGACAGCAGACAGAACTAAATTTCATTTAGTTAGGTTATAAAAAGACTTTTTGAGGAAAAGTTAGCATCCGATGTGATATTAAGACCCAATCTTCTTAAACCGGCTTCATCTCCTGGAGTGGGGATATGAGTCAAATGTGTTTCGCAACCATATAACTCCTTAAGTTTTTCCATTGCAACTTTCGCAGAGTGATTAAAATCTGCACTAATACTTAAAGCTATGAGTGTCTCTTCAAGATTGAGACTTAATATTCTTTTATTATAGAATTCTGATTTCAAATTACTGATGGATTTTAAGATATTCGGGGATAAAAGATGGATATTTTTTGGGATGCCCGCTAATATCTTGATAGCATTTAGCACTAAAGCAGAAGCGGCATGCATTAATGAAGAGTTATTACCAGTTATAATAGTTCCGGTCTTCAATTCTAAAGCGGCTCCAGCAAATACACCCTCGTTTCCTTTGCCTTTTTCTTGGGCTGCAATTGAAGCCTTATGTGCATATTCCACTACTTTTCGATCACTTGGGGTAAGATTTAATTCTTTCATTAGAAGCTCTGCTCTTTGCACAGTTTTCTTTTCTGCCACTCCCATAGCATATTCACAGCTATATCGAAAGTATCTCCGAATCATTTCTTGTTTAGAAGCATATTGCACTAAATCATCATCCAGAATGGCAAAGCCTGCCTTATTTACACCCATATCTGTAGGAGAGTTATATATTACATCATCGTCCATGATCCTTTGCATAATCTTCCTTACGACGGGAAAAATCTCCACATCTCTATTATAATTTATTGCGATTTTATTATAGGTTTCAAGATGAAAAGGGTCTACTTGATTATAATCACCAAGATCAGCAGTTGCGGATTCATATGCCATATTTACGGGATGCTTTAATGGTAAGTTCCAAATTGGAAAAGTTTCAAATTTAGCATATCCTGCTTCAAGCCCACTTTCATGCTCATGATAAATTTGATTCAGACAAGTTGCCAATTTCCCGCTGCCCGGTCCAGGTGCGGTAACAATTACGATCGGTTTCAATGTTTCAATATATTGATTTGCACCGTATCCTTCTTTACTTACGATTAGATCAATATTGGTTGGATAGCCTTTAATCGCCTGATGCGTATATACTTTAATGTTTCGACGTTCGAGTTTATTCATAAATTGTTTTACAATCTGATGTCCGTTATAACGTGTAACTACCACAGCTCTTACCTCAATTCCCCCATCACGGAGTTCATCCATCAATCTCATCGTATCTGTGTCATAAGTAATTCCAAAATCAGCACGGATTTTTCTTCTTTCTATATCTCCTGAGTATATGCAAATAATGACTTCAATCTTATCTCTAAGACGCTTTAAGAGTTTCATTTTAACATTAGGGTCAAATCCCGGTAGAACACGGGCGGCATGATAATCATATATTATCTTCCCTCCGAATTCAAGATATAATTTGTTTCCGAATTGAGCCGCTCGATCTAAGATACTCTTGGATTGCTCTTTTAGATACGCATCATTATCGAATCCGATTTTATTGATTGTCATTATAAAACAGTTTAAGAAAATTATATTTAGATTGAAATTAATGGAAGTTGTAATATAAATATAATTATTAACCCTTTTTTAGTAAGAAAAAAAGGTCTTTTTCAATAAATTATAAAGAAAAAAGATAAAATTTATGAGAATTAAATATTTAAATGAGAATAAGAACATTTTATATAAATAAAAAATTATTGTATGCCAGCGCCTTTGCCAGCGTATCTATGTAATAGCATATACGCTCATAGCGCAAATCCGAGTAGTTAAGGAGGCGGCCTGCAGAGCCGTTATTCGTGGGTGCAATTCCCACCGCTGGCTCTTATCATTGATTCTTAATAGTATTTGTTATGCGTACTTCATGGTGATTTTAAATATGAAACTATATAATAGTTTGTCATTTAAAAAAGAAGAGTTTAAACCATTGAATCCAAAAGAAGTTCTCATGTATGTTTGCGGGCCAACTGTTTATGATAGTCCGCATTTGGGTCATGCGAAATCAGCAGTAGCCTTTGATTTAATACGAAGATATCTTAAATTTAAGGGATTTAAAGTAAAATTAGTAAAAAACTATACGGATATTGATGATAAAATTATTAAGAGGGCAAATGAGCGTGGCATTGATTACAAAACACTAAGCGAGCAATATATCAAAGAATATGTAGAAATTATGGATATTTTAAACATCCAAAAGGATTATAAAAATCCCAGAGCTACTGAAGTTATTGATTTTATGATAGAAATAGTTCAAGGTTTAATTTCAAAAGGTTATGCTTATGAAAGTAATGGTTCAGTATATTTTGATGTAAAGTCATTTTCAAAATATAAGACCATCTTACAAAATAGTTCCGAAGAGGATTTAGAGACTGAAGAGGAGGAGGAATTAGAACGCAATCATCTAGAAGAGAAGAAAAATCCTAAAGATTTCGCACTATGGAAAAAATCAAAGGAAGGTGAACCATTTTGGGAAAGCCCTTGGGGAAATGGGAGACCCGGATGGCATATCGAATGTTCGGCAATGGCAATTAATTACCTTAGTGAGACTATTGATATTCATGGAGGCGGCCAGGATTTAAAATTTCCCCATCACCGTAATGAAATCTCTCAATCTGAAGCATATACCGGCAAGCCTTTTGCTAATTATTTTATGCATAACGGTTTTGTAAATGTGAATAATGAAAAAATGTCTAAAAGCCTTGGAAACTTCTTTCTGGTTTCTGATGTAATAAAAAAATATAATCCAATGGTTGTACGCTTTTTTTTAATATCAAGTCATTACCGCAAGTCAATTGATTATAGCCTCGATACGATGTCTCAGGCAGAAAAAAATTACAACAAAATTTTAAATACGATTAAAAAAATTAATGATGCTCCTACACAAGAGTTTGATTCTGACCAAATAAATGATTTAATTTCAAAAATAGAACTCTCAAGACAAAATATTATAACTGCGATGGACGATGATTTCAATACGCCAGTTGCAATAGCTGAAATAATGACTTTATTTAGGAATTTAAACCAGGCAATTTTAGAAAGAAAAATAGCATTAAATGAGCAATTTAAAGATAAATTTTTTAGCTACATCCAGGATATTGACGGAATATTTGGATTATTTCCAGATTTGAAAAAGGAGCTCACAGAAAAATTCGATAAAAAGGATGAATTAATAAAAAACTTATTAGAACTCATTAAAGATACACGAAATAGATTAAGAGAAAGAAAACTTTACGATATAAGTGATAAAATACGAGAAAGATTACAAGCTCTAGGAATAAATATTGAAGATAATTAGCTAAAATTCAGCTAATTTTATTTTCCCGTGATAATATAACATTTTTCCATCAAAACTAATTTGAACCGGTATTATAGGAATGGTTTTCTCTCTTGCTTCAGATAATTTTTCAGAAAATTTTATATCAGTCTCCCTATTAGGAGCAAATTTTTCTGCCTTCCGAAAAATTAAAAACAAAATAATTCCCTGATGTTCAATAATTTCATTTACATGCCTAGTACCCCGTTCTGTAGGAGCGTCCGGAAACAATGCTAGACTATTTTTTACAAGTGTGACTCCTTTTACTTCTAAAGGAATTCCATCAAGCATAAAGTCAATTCTGCTTTTCCCTAACTTAACTTCCTTTTTAATTTCATTAATATCTGAGAATTCTGGTAAATATGAAAACACTTTCAATGCGATTTTTGAATGTTGTGCTGAATCAATTAAGACCCACTCATCTTCACATTTTACTGCTTTTATATAATATTTTAATTTGCCTTTTGAATGAGTGAAGAGAATTTCTGCCCCATTAATAAGTAGTTCTTTTAATCTTCCTGGATCATGAACGTGAGCCGTTTCAATTTTTCCTTTGTATTCAATCTCAGCTACGAATCGATTAGGTCTTTCCAAAAAGGTTCCTTGTTTTAAATTAGGTATTTCAAAGATAGGATATTTAACTGGGGTCATTGTTTCTAATTCAATTAATAATTATCTATTTAGAGTATTTTGTTAAAGGATATTAAAAAATTGTTTTATAATCTATAAAGTGAAGAGATAAATGGACTATTTAACTTTCTTAAATGGAATGAGTGAAGCTAACAATCAAAAAACTATTGAAAGTTATAAATTTCACCATATTGATACAAGTAAATGCCTTGAATGTGAAAATTTTGCATGCGAAGAAGCATGTTTCAGAGGAATTTATGAAGTTATCAATAAAGATTCTAAACCAAAATGTGTTGTTGTGGAGGATCGTGAAGATCGCTGCGTAAAGTGCCATATTTGTACTACTACCTGTAAATTAGGCGCAATAACTATCGATTAGTAATTAAAAATAAGTCTTATTCTAATCGGTAACAGTTTTGTCAAATAAACAATAAATGCTTGTTTTAAATATTTGATAAAAAAATTCTGTTTTATCGATTATTTTTTTAATCTTTTCTTTTAAATCATCTATAACCTCATCCGTTATATTTGGTCTAATGTTATTTAAATCAGGATCATATTTATGTAAGAAAATTGATAATTCAAAATCACTAACATTATTTCTGTTTTTAAGCAAATTGATGATTTTTTCATAATATTCTAAGGCTAAATCATATCGTTCAATATCTTGAACATCAAAAACATAGATGAATTTATCAAAACCTTTAAAATAATTATTAAAGTTTTCTAAATATTCATCTCTATACGCTGCTTGACCCCCAAGATCCCAGATTATATATTCTGAATCATAAGCTCTGATTGATAATATATTTCTTCTAACCGTAGGTTTTGTTTTACAAAAGGTTGGTAAATTTCTTGTCCCTCTTAAACTATATGCGATTGAAGTCTTACCGCTATTATCCAACCCGGCTATTAATAGAACCTTAACCGGTTTTAATGATTCTGTCATATCTTTAAGATTATATAATCTAATTTTAATCAATTCTCAAGAATAAAAAATCAAGATAAAGTATCTTCGATATTATATTCCGATAATTTTCGTATCTTCTCTCTTTGGAGCGTTATTACAAATGATTGGACAAATGTAAGAATCTTAAATATATATGCATACTTAATAGTATAGTAGTTTAGATTTTCTCTCTCTTCAATACTTATGAGGTCCTCATCATATAATTTCTTTAAATGTTGAGAAATAGTTGATTGGCTTTTTTTTAGCGTTTCTTGAATTTCCTTAGAAGTTTTTCCATCATTTTTCAATAATTCCAAAATTTCAAGACGTGTTTGATCTGAAAGTATCTTTAAAAATTCAGCAATCTTTTCGGTTAACTCACTCATAGTTTTTCCATTTTGTGAACTGATTTTATGATTTTAACATAATTACTATAACTTTTAAAGCTTTTACTAATGATTTATTAATTTTAATAATATGGGTCTAATGACTACCGTAATATTTAAATATGATGGTATCGTTATATCGATTAACCGCCAATGAACGATAGAGCGATAATAAAAAACAAGGGAAAATAAAATAATGATGAGTGAAGTATTAAAAATGGATGAAATTGACAAAAAAATTATTGAGCTTGTACAAGCGAATCCGTCGCTTACACATACTCAAATTGCAGAAAAAGTCAATCGAAGCCAGCCCACTGTAGGAATGAGAATAAGAAGACTCGAAGAGCAAGGGGTCCTTCAGTTTCAAGCGGGAATAAATTTTAAAGCAGCCGAAATGTATTTCGCACGAGTGGAGCTTAAAACAAGCAACCCGGATAAAATATATGATATAGTTAGAATATGTCCATTTCTCCTGAATGCGTTTAGATTGAGCGGTACTACTGATATGAGTATTATGATGGCAGGTTTTACTCTTGAAGACATAGATAAGATCGTAAACATTCACTTAAGAAGCAATCCTGATGTTATTAAAGTTACTATAGATCTGATAACGGATATTATGAAAGATCTTATTTTAGCGTTTGACTTTAACTTTAGCAAGTGTGATTGTAAATTAAATGATCATTGCTGGAAAGCGCAGTAATTTTTGTTTTTGGATTAATTTTTTAGCTTATTTTATTAATCTTAGCTTTTTCAATTAAGTTCTATATTTAAATTTAAGAAAAGACATTTTTATTTAATAGACACAAATAAAATTTGGTATTTTAAATGATAAGTGAGAAATTAAAGCTGGATGATGTTGATAGAAAAATAATTACATTGGTCCAAGAGGACCCTAACCTTACACATACAGAAATTGCGGAAAAAATCGATAGAAGCCAGCCTACTGTAGGTATGCGCATTAAAAAACTGGAAAAATCTGGTATCCTTCAATTTCAGCCAGGGATCAATTTCAAGAAAGTTGAGCTTTTCTTGGCTACTGTCGAAGTAAATTCTAATGATCCTGAAGAAATTATGGACATGGCAAAATACTGTCCATTCATGCTTAATGCCTTTAGGTTAAGCGGAGAACATAATATATGTATTCTTTTAGCAAGTAGTAAATTAGAAAAATTGGACGCTGTGGTGAATTACCATTTTAGAAACAATCCAGATGTTAGCATGACGTCTATGGAGATTGTTACTGAAATTGCAAAAGATCTTATTCTCCCAATTGATTTTGATTCTGAAGATCATGAGCCTAATGATGAAATAGGCTGTGGTGAAAAGTGTAAATATAAGCTTGCTAAGAAAAAAGGCTTAATTTAACCAAAAAAATAAAAATATAACATTAATCTTATTTTTTAATATCCTGAGCCTTAAATTTGTATTTGAAGTCGTCGCCTAAGTTCGCCCTACAATTGGGCCCGCAATAACGCCCGTCGAAGTTTTCTATTGTAAAATCAATGGGGACGACAAATGAATGTATAGATTCTATAAGGATACTCGTTTTAACATTTATTACATTAGGATCTCTACGAAAACATAAATCAATTAATCTTTCAATAGTTTGTAGATCAGACGCAGTTATAAAACAGAGTAAGTTATATTCGCCGCTTATCTTAAACGCATGGTTGATAAACGGGCAATCTTCAATTTTTTCAACAATTTTATCAACATCTTTCGTAGAAATAAATACTATAGCTACTTTTATATCGACTTGCTTTATATCAAAACCAACTAGTTTCGTTAATAGGTGCTTACGTTCTAATTTTATTATCCTTGCTCCTACGGCGGGCTGGCTTTTTTCTATTTCTTTTGCTATATCGCTATGTGTGATGTCAGGATCGCGCTCAATCATCTCGATAATTTTCTTATCATCATCATCAATTTTTAAAAGATCATTAAAAGTTTTCTTTTTCATCATCATCAATTAAGTTTTTAAAATTTATTTTTCGTCAATATCAATAAATTAATCCAAATAAATAAAAATAAATGTATTTTGTATAAATTTAAATGTTTTTAAGTCATAGATTTTTAAGTTATAAAAAGATTTGTGCTTAATATTTTATTTTATAAATCTTAAAGAAAAAAAACCTAAAATTATATTTACAACACTTTAAGTATAAGAGAAAAAAATGAAAAATTAGAAAAAAATTAGAAGTTCTCTTCAATCCATTCTTAAAATATTATTTTCATGAGCTGCTCTGCACATAAGGATTTAATATTTGGCTCGTTTGGAAGTAAATTTTCACTTTTTAACAATTCATATAATTTTTCAACTGCTTTTTCCACTAGAACTTCGTACAATGATATTTTTTCATTAAGATTCCCTAATTTAGCGGTCAACTCTTCTTTTGTTTCTTTGATGATTTTTATCCAATTTTCAGCATATATCGTAATATATGTTTCAAGTTCATCATTTTGCTCCATTTTAAAAATGGGAAAGGTTAATTCATATTTACTATTTGCCTGCTTTATTAAATTATACCATTCGAGATTCATTAAATGATTTTCAACACTTTCTTTACTCCATTGAAACGAAACCTTACATTCATATTCTTCTTTAGATATTAATAATGGTTTTGGAGTAAAATTAATATTGTTATAGATTTCTTTAAAAGACTTCGGACCGTCTGCTAGTTTTATCAATATTTCCCTCCTTACTTTGTTCTCGACGACCCATGGTATCTCTCCCTCGTCCCAGGGCTTATTTGAGGCAAAATCAAACCATGGCTGATTTTCATCAACATTTATCTTTCCGATAAAGCGATAATCAGTGTATTTTGTATTTTCTTTCATTTTTTCGGTCCTTTCTATAAATTAAACTAAATTTCTTTTGGTCTATTTTATTCTATAATGCCTCAATAATTGCATCAAGATCCAGCCAACCTTGTTTCGCATGAATTAAATTTCCGTCAGTATTAATTACAAATTCTCCTGGGCACTGCGGCTCCCACCCCTCGTAAATTCCATGTTCAAATCCAGCTGCAAAAGCTTCTTTGACTTTAGTCCGTACTTGCTTCATTGCTTCTTTAACCATTGGTCCCAGTCCATAATCTTTATAAAGTGCATCTTTAGTACTTGGAATCACAGGGATTTTTATTCCTTTCGATTCAATAAATTCTTTTGCTACTTTTTCTCCGCTTTGGGTGATATATAAAACTTTAGCTCCTTTATCCTCAATTTTTGCCAAATTTTCTAATAACGTTTTTAGGTCTAATTGACAAATAGGACATCCAAAATACCTCGAAAATATTAATACAATCTTTTGTTTTCCTATAAGCTCTGCCAAGTCAATCGTGCCGGCATTATACGAATCTATTTTGAATAGAGGTGCTTTATCTCCAACATTAATTTCATTTTCTGCCATATTTTTTCACATTTTTTAGAATTTTAATTTATTAAAAATTTGATTTTATTTATATTACATTATTAAATTATTCTTCTCTTAACATAGCTTCTATTAGAACTTCAGTTGCTTCTTTTTCAGTTAAACCTTTAGCCATTAATTCATCTAACCATTTTTGAGGAAAACGACCTAAAGATGCCTCATGTGAAACGCTTGAAGTAGGGTCCGTTGCTCTAATAAAAGGTCGAGCTCTACATATGGAACCTTTTCCAAGTACAATTTCACTGCATTCTACATGTCCATTACAATGGGGGGCATTACCTTCCGTAATTCCGTACATTAATACTTCTCCACCATCTCTCGCAGCAGCCCTCATTTTTAAAACACTTCTTGCGTTTTCTCCTTCCAGATAGATTGCATCTCTAATTCTAACGGAATCTTTTTTATTTTTACCAAATGCTCTAATATTTGATCTAATTACACTATTTTTCATAGCATAAATATCTAACATGATTTTAACTTTTCCAGGTGTCCCCTTAGTGAGGTTGAAATTGTTTTCAAAAACACTATTTTCCCCAACATACATGTAAGCAACAGGAGCAACCAAAGCTCCGCTGTTCTCACCGTGATAATGTGTCTCGCTATAATTAAAATTACAATTTTTACCAATATAAAAATGACCGAACATTTTATGAATTAAACCATTTGCTTTAGGAAAACTACAATGTGCTTGGATTTTTACATCAGTATTATCTTCTGCGATTATTCTAGGAAAGATTTCTTGAATACCTTTCTCTTTATTTACCCCAAAACATAAGTGGACAGGTTCTTCAATCTTGGATCCTTCTTTAATTACGACATCTGCTACTATACCATTTGCGATTTCTCTACCCTTTAGAATAATTCCCTCTATTTGTTCAACTCCCTTAATTTTGTTAAAATCCAGAAGCAATTTAGCGCCGCCTCCATGTCCCGGCAAAAAATCTCTCATATCAATATTATAGTCTTCTAGGCTTTGTAAAATTTCTTCCGGATAATCACTATCAGTCATAGTGTTCCCTCCTCTCTAAATATCCTATCAATATAATCTTCATCAAAACATTTACCATCGTTTGTAAACAAGGTTCTTTTACAAAACTCTTTTAACCCCGCCTTAGCACAATATCTTAACATTACTTTCGGAAATTCATCTGTAAGTATGTGATTCCCTCTCCATATTAATGTGCCGTAATCAGCTACCATTCCTATATCTTCTCTATGGGTTATTAATAGAATGGTCATCTCAAGATTCTTTATCTTATTAAAGATATTTAAAAAATCTTCTATGACAATCATATCTAATCCTGAATCTGGTTCATCCAATATGATTAATCTAGGTCTCATCGCGATTGCCGCAGCCAATTCTACTCGTTTTCTCTCTCCTCCACTTAAAGATTCATCAATTGTTCGGTTGATGTATCTCTCTGGTTCCAAATTGACGATTTCCAATGCTTCCCTAACTTTTTCTTTCATATTTGTTTTATCTTTCATTCCTAAAGCAATATAATCGGGGACAGTCAATCCATCTATTCTAGCGGGTTCTTGCCAGGCTAAGGTCATTCCTAATTTAGCTCGTTGTGTAAGAGACATATTTGTTATGTCAATGCCATCAAAATAGATCTTTCCTTGAGTAGGATTAAAAGTTTGTAGGCCCATTATTGTATAAGCTAAAGTTGATTTCCCTGAACCATTAGGACCAATTACAGCATGAATTGAACCCTCTTTTACACCAAAGGAGATGTTATTTACGATGACGCATTTACCATCTTCAGTAGGGATTGTAATATCTTTTAATTCTAAAAGCAACTTAAAACCTTCAAAATGGTTATTATTTAGATAAATGAATACAATATTTAATAAATATTTTAAGAATATTGAGTAAAAATCTAGGTTAATCGACAATTTTTCTCTATGTATTATTATAAATTAATTTTTATATTCAGAAGAGATTTTTAACAAAGAACGTAATTTTTTTAACTCTTATTATGATTAGTTTTAATAAGAGTGTTTTTAATAATTAATTTAATAAAATAATAAAAAATTCAAATTGGAGTGAATTGTTATAGTAAAGAAAGAGTACATCTGCAAGAAGGGTAAGAGATCTTCAATATGGTTGACGGATCTGACGACAGAGATTAAACCAGGAGCAACATTTATCCTTGGATTTGCTGGTATTGGTCTTATCGGTCCAATTATTTCAAATTCATTGATTGAACAAATATCCGACATTAAGGAAATCGGATTCGTAACATCAGAATATCTTCCACCGATTTCAGTTTTCTATCAAGGAGTGCTTAAGCATCCCTTCCGATTATATTACTCTCCTCAACATGATCTAATAGTGGGTATCTGTGAGGTTCCATTTCAGGTGACTACAGCATATAATGATTTGTCTAAGACTATATGCAATTGGGCTTTAAATGATGACGTTAAAGCTAAAGAAATTGTAATTTTTCAAGGGATACCTCACCGCGGTGTAATTGATGATTATCCTGTATATTATGCCGCTGAATCCGAAATGATGGAAAGATTAGGGGGGTTTGGTATGGAGAAGATAGATCGGGGAATCATAGTCGGACCGGAGGCGACAGTTTTAAACGAAGCGCTGACAAACAAGCTTAATGCTTACGCGCTTTTTACACCTGTATTAGAAATACCTACGCCTGAAGGAGCTGCTGCGATTATCGAAGTATTAAACCAGATCTACAATTTAAGTATAGAAACTTCGAAACTTATTGAAGAGGGTAAAGAAATTAAGGCAAAAATGTTAGAATTAGCGGAAAAAGCCCAACAATATCAGCAACAGCAACAATTGCCGCAAAAATCAGGGCAAGAGTATACAAGATATTTCCAATAAGTTTATAACTTTATTCTTAATTCTTTTTTTCATCAATTTAATAATAACTTTTTCATCTCGAATCCTATTCCTTAACTTATATGTCTATTCTGCATCTAAGCTCTTCAGATTAACCCGTTATAATCTTTAGAATCTTTCATATCTATTAAAACTCCTTTCTTTATGTGAGTATATTAAATTCAATTTTTGAATATCATTAATCGATGATTAACATAGCATTTACCGTTCAATGGAAGTGTATAGAGGTGTTAAAAAGCTGCTAACGAGTAATGAGGTAAATTTTTTCCATATCTTAAAGGAAAAAGTTGAATTTATTCTTGATAAACATAAAAAAATCCTAGAAGAGATTCATTTTGATATTCTTCCTTATGCGGGTTTATTGGTAAGTCCTCAGTCTCGTTTTGTGGCTGTAATTGATTGTTCACGCGATGTAGATCCATTGCATCTTGAGAATTATTCAAACGGGTGGTATTATTATAGAATTAATACCTATTAGATTTTATTAAATTTATTTAGACCATTATTTTAAATATGCAAAAATCATTTTCTTATCATAATGAGCTTAAACAAAAAGTTAACTTTAGCACAATTATCCGCATTAATTGATACCAGCCATGATGAGCATATACGCTCAGAATGCGTGAAAAACTTAGCAGAATTTAAATATAAACAAGCTAAAATTTTTGATATTTTAGAGAGGTGTCTATTTAAAGATAAAAGCTTACTTGTGAGAATTTCTGCTTTAAAGCTATTGGCGAAAAAATATCCTCAGAAGTCATGGTATTTATTAAAATGGGTTGCCAATCAGAGTAATTCTATGCCGGTATTAGCGGAATTAATAAATATTACTAAAGATAAGGAGCATGATTTGTCGGATAAATATGATGTAGTTATAGAAATTCTACTTAAACGGGTTGCGCGTACTTATAATGTATGTATGAAAGAATCCAAATTTTTTTTGGATTTATTTTTCTTACTAAATAAAAACGCACCTCGGCGACATGGGGGTGATGTAGGATTTTGTTTTTTAACAGGAGGGCAATCTATGTGTGATGTCAAAGATCCTGAGTTGGATTCGATCTGTGCGGTTGAGAATGGACATATTATCGCCCTAACCTTTCCTTTCTTTGAGTTAGGTGAGCTTCCTGAATCTATTGGATTACTTTCAAAGTTGGAATATTTGGATATACGAGGGAATGAATTGAAATCATTGCCAAATTCACTTAAATCTCTTTCTAATCTTAAGGAGCTCATTTTATATGAAAACAATCTTGAAAATGATTTAGATTTTATATACGAGTTTGCCAAACATCATTATTCTGACCATTATAAAAAAGAGGGAG
>JAHQWS010000258.1 GCA_029856295.1 Promethearchaeia archaeon | reverse complement strand
AATATATAGAGAGAAAAATTGTTATAAGCTTTTAAAAGATATTGGGAAAATTATCAATATCAGACATAAGTCCGAGCTATATAATATTACAATCATAGCTAAGAATGGTAAAATAAATTATTAGAATTTATTAAAAATGTAAGAATTAATCTCTAAAATAATCCGAAATATAATATGAAATAATTAATCTCTAAAATAATCCGAAATATAATATGAAATAATTAATCTCTAATAATAAGAGGTCTATTACTTGTATAGGATAAAAAAACGATTATTTTGTATGTTACTATGACACGAATAATATGCCTTTAGCGATTAATAGAAATTGAAGATTTTATAATAATAGATTGAAATTGAAGATTTTATAATAATAGATTGAAAAAAATTAAAGAGAAGTGAGAATTCTTATGTCAGAAGAGATAAATAATAGTTTGAATACGGAAATTGAGGATTTAAAGAAAAAGTTAGAAGATGCTAACGCTAAAATTGTCGCTCTTGAAAAAGATTTGAAAGATAAAGAAGGAGAATTATCAGAATTATCCAAATTTACTAATGAAAAGATTACAAGTCTATCAACTGAATTAGAACAAGGAAAAAGAAAATTTTCAGAATTAGAAAAAAATTTAAATGAAGCGAATGGTATCATCTCTGCAAAAGAGGAGGAACTTAATAAATTAAGCGCCGATCAAGATAAATTAGCAATATCTATAGAAGAAAGTAATAAATTGAAGGCTGAATTTGATGATTTAAAGAATAAAATGTCCATAGTAGAGGAAGAAAACGCTCAGTTATCCTCTCAACTCGCGGAATTAAATACTTTACTATCGCAAAAAGATACTGAACTTCAAGAACTTAACAATACTATTTCTGAAAAAGATAAATTAATAGAAGAACAAACTGCGGAACTTGAAGAACTCAAGGCTAAATTATTCGAGTTACAACCTCCAGATATACTTACCGGTGAGGTTACAGTTGAAGCACGAGTAAAATGCGTAAATTGCGGTGCTGTCGGTAAAGACATAAAGGTCGTAGAAGATAAAACGAAAGTTTTAAGTTATATTGGGAATATTCCTATGTACGCAAAAAAAAATGTCTGCAAAAAATGTGGGTACGAATTCTAACGCGTATTTAGAAAAGGTATTAGAATAGGTTTATTAAAACAATTTATATGAATAAGAAAAGTATATTATTTAGAACAATAATAAAATAAAGAGGTGTTTTTTAAAATTGGCTCCAATCGATGAGGAACTCAAAAAAGGAATTGAAAAAGGGGTAAAACTTGAAAAGCCTGACGAAGAAGAATTAAAAAAGAGAGAGGAAGAGAAAAAGAAGAGAATGGAGGAATTAGAAAAAGTCAAGCAAGCCTTAGAAATTAGATTTGGTTTGTTCCAAATAATTCGACACGGTCTTTCGGAGGGACTTTGCCGGTTAAAATAATGAATTTATCCTCGGGGATTTCTAAAAATCTCAAAAAAGATTTCTAATGCTGGTCGATTAACGGTCGGGTAGGGGCCAACATGATTACTTTACTTTTGTCATGATGTATCTGCAATGTTTTTGCCGCCACCATTGCGCCAATTACTGTCTTTCCTAATCCTGTCGGCAATACCACCAGCGAATTCTTTTTCACGCAGGCGTTTGAAATATCATGTTGATACTTGCGCACTTCAATACGGTCCGATGTGAGAAGGGATTTTTTCCCATTATTATTTTTAAATTCCTTAGGTTCTGACATCTTCCTCAAATGTAATTAGTGAATTATTTAATTCGATATCGGTCAGTTTTTTATGCGTTTTACTGTACGAGAGGATCGTCTCTCCGAGTAATAAACCCATCTCGGAGGGATAGGTTAAATTATTGCCGTTTTCCGTAAACAAATAGGGATAGTTAGCCTTTAGTGTCTTCATGTTTTTGAGCAACTTGGTATTAGTAAATTTTAAATTAAACCCTTTTCCTCTGTTTACATGTTTAAATGTATACGTAACATCACTGAGCAGCTGAGCGCTGGAGTGGGTCATATGGATCTGTTTAGGAATTATGGGGCGTGTATCATCTTTATCGGCAATGAGATAAATGGCACCGTTGACTATTTTCCTTTGAAGTTGGTGATGTTTAAATGTATTCTTAAAGAGTTTCTGAAACTTTAAAACTAACGTAAGAATGTTATTGGCATCTTGATCAGAGAGCTTAAGATATTCCGCCAACCTCTCATAATTTAATTTTTTATGATAATTCCCATGAAACGCTTCTAAGGCCTTTAATATATTATTTAGCGTAGTAAGCGCTTTTTTCTCATCTAAGCGTATGGCTTTTCTATTGACGCTCTCGTGTGCGTTAAGATCCGATACCATACGATTGGGTTCCAATAGAATTATATAAAGGAAAAATCTTTTTTATGACTCATTTCTGCTACATATCTATTTTTTCTTTAAATATTCATGCGATATGTTATGGTAACAGTAAAATAAATCACATGAAAAGGTGAAAAGCGAATTAAGATATTTATCTATTTTATATTGATCATTGCATTTTTAATGTTTTACCAGCAAAATCCGGTATTTGTGGTGATTATCGTAAGTCTACTGCTGGGGATTTACCTATTTTTTAAGGCACGAAAGTCGAGAGGGACTCAGCCCCTGGCTCATTTCTCAGTGGCTCCCGGAGCTCCCAGACTAACAATATGGATGATTTTCTGAAGTTACTTTTGCTCCAGCAGATTACCAATTCAGGATCACCCTCTCTCGTCCAGAATTCGACGACTCTCAAAAAAATAAGTAAGCGCCAGGAACAGATCGAAAAAACGCAAAAAGAAGTACTTGAACTGTTAGAGAGTTAGAAATTATGATACAAGGCACCATATATGATGTGTTAGCCCAAAGGCTTTTTCGCAAGAACGTCATTTCAATTTCTGGTCCTTCAGGCACAGGAAAAACCACTCTTGCTCTGTCTTTAGTTGGCAAATTCTTGACTTTAAAGCCTTCGCTTAACGAAAGCGGTATATGGATTCAAGCCAGTGAAACGTTCCCCAAAAACCGGTTAAAGACCATGTTTGCGAAACAGCCAAATATATTACAATATCTTAATGAGCATATCTTTATTATCCCCTCTAAAAAGCCGTGCTCCACCTATGTAGAACATCTTTTCATATTAAAACATATTAGCGCCGAAGAATTTATCCCGCCGCCAGACTTAAAGTTCATCGTAATAGATAATATTTCGCATCACCTGCGCTATAAAATCTCTTTATTTCACGATGTTAAAGATACGGTGATGTGTCTAAACGATTTTTTTGATAATTACTTATTACCGCTCATCCTATTTTGTATTAGAGAGAAAGTGTGCCTCATTTTAATTCATGAAGCTACGTTTGATATCAACCAGGGCAAAACCCGACCGTTTTTTTATAAATTATATGACAGAATTGATGCGCTTAATATCAACTTACGCAAAGAAATCAACCAAAATATGTGTGAGATTAAGCTTGACAAGGATTTTATGA
>JAHQWS010000257.1 GCA_029856295.1 Promethearchaeia archaeon | reverse complement strand
AGACCAACCTTCAGAAGCGTTGTTTGGCATTCGGCTATTGATTGGAGGGATACCTGCTATCGTGATGTTAATTGGAACTTTTGTATTTTGGAAAGTATACGACATAACTCCAGAAAAATCAATTGCTTTAAAAAAACAGCTCGATGAATTGAATCTTTAAGCTGAGATATTTGAAATTTTTAAGGATGCAAGATGTCTCCAAGCTTTTTTAACCAGAGTTGCTGTACCGAAAATGCATTCTTCTTGAGAAAAATTATCTCAAAATATGCGAATAATATTTTTAAATATACTTATTTTTTGATTCAAATTAATTTTTTAATTAAAAAAACTTGGTATCAATATAAAAAATCCTGAAAAATCAAGTGTTAAAAGAAGAATATTAACCTTATTAACAAATCAAGGACCTTTAACAACCCAAAATATTATGAGATTAATGGAATTTGACTGTCGTCGACATTTATGTGATTTATTAAATAGGGGTGACATTGAAAAAGAAATTAAACTAGTTGGAAGAACTAAGACGGCTTTTTGGAAATTAAAAGGAGCCACTCTTGATGTTAATTTGCATGACCCATTAAGAAAGAAGCTACTACATCTTTTTGAAAGAGATAAAGAATTAACTACATTAGAAATAAGTGATTTATTGAAGCTAAATCACCAGAAAATATACAAATATCTTGGAAAATTAGAAAAGGAAGAATTTTTAATAAAGAGAGTCATAAGAGATGGAAGTACTTTTAGAGCAAATTGGAAATTGAAAGATAAGTAGTTTAAGCATAATATTTTTAAGTTTTAACTTTCAAACAATTATACTAATTATTACTTTTTAATTTATTTGAAAACTTAAGAAAATTCTTATTTGAAAATTTTAAAATATTAACAAATACAAATTAAACCTATATTTATAATATATAAAAAAATTCAAAAAAAAAAATTAGTGAAATAAATTGAGAAAAGTAGCGATAATAGGAGTAGGAATTACTCCCTTTAGAGCAAGATATTTAGATAAAACCTATTTTGAGCTTCTTCCTCCGCCCGTTATTACAGCAGATTTCCCTTCTAATAGGTTCATATTATCAATTCTATTTTGAAATTAATTTAATTAGTTAATCGTTATTACTTGTTTTTAAAATTTAAATTTTAATATTTCGATTTCATTCTTTTACTGCTTGAAAAAGTGCTTCTATATTTTCAGGAGGAACGTCTGGAAGTATTGCTTCATGACTAGGAGAAATAATCAAACCTGTAGGCATTATGGATTTCAAATCGTAAACTTTTTGTCTAATTTGGTCTGGGTTTCCAAAAACTAATAACTCTTGTGCATCAACCCCTCCACAAAATGACACTTTATCATAATAATGGCTTTTTAACCTTTTAATCTCCATATTCACGGCTAAAGCTTGGATAGGATGTATGGCGTCTACTCCAATGCGAATAAATTCTGGAATTGCTTCAAAGATTGAACCGCAGGAATGATATATTACTTTTAGACCATAAGATTTTGCTTGATCAACGAGCTTTTTTGCTCCAGGCATCGCAAATTTTCTTATATTCTCAGGAGAAAGCATTAAACGTTTCTGACCTCCAAAATCATTTCCTATCAAAATCGCATCGAGCATTCCTTTTGTTGCTTCATAAAAGATTTTGTTAGCTTTAAGATAAAATTCAATGATTCTGTCATGAACAGCATTAAAAACATCTGGATATCTTACCATTTTAACGAATGCCGTTGACATTCCAAAGGCGGAATATACATCTTGAAAATGCGAAGACCAAAGGACCCCCATAACAGGATAACCGTCTGGAGCTTCTTCAACTACCCTTCTACATTCCTCCTCGTCCATATGATCCTCAGGCTGAGGCCAATCAAAAGCGTCGATATCGTCTTTTTGAGGATCCTTATAATCTTCAAAAAATCCAGGAGCAGTTAAAGTCCTATGTTCCATAACTTGCCCTTTTTTTGGAAAGTCAAATGCCATTGCGATATGATTATTCGGGGGATGATTATATGGTACATCCACATCCCAAATATCCGTACCGAGCGTTAATTTCAATTCTCGAAGGTTTTTTACCCTAAAATATTTAAATAATGCTTTATGAACTGCAGGGACAGGCATTCCTAACCAACACGCAGGACGATCAACTGGTTTCCTCTCGATTGTGGCAATAAATCGTTCTTTATGATTCAAATTTGGCCCTCCTAAAAATTATTTGTTATTATCAAGCTTCAAATCAATTTTAAACGAAATAGCAGGAGATCTCGCTATTCTGAGCGGAAGATAAATTGTTAAATTTTCAATATGCATCCTTCATCTTAAATTTTCTTCATTACCTCATAAATTTATTTGTACGATGGATTCTAAGTTAACCTCTTATTCTTATTGATTCAAGGCAGGTTTAGGAGTAATTTTTAAAGTATATACAGGACTTTCCTTTAGATTCTTTGGGATATAGATCGTAAGATTTTCCCCGTTCTGATTCCAGTTTATGGATTCATCGTATCCTAACCATGAAATTTTTGTATCACTATTCAATTTAAGAGATTTAATTGTTATAGTTGATTCATTAGAAGTATCTAAAAGAAATACAAATAGAGAGTCTGCTGTTTGGCTGAAGCGTACTCCAATTCCTTCTGTGGTTATCCCCTCAGCCCGTATCCATGGTCGTGTTCTAAATATCGCTTGTCCGTTTGTTTCCAGCCACTTCCCTAATCCTAGTACTCGATTTAGTTGAATGTCTGGAATTGTTCCATCTGCCTTTGGCCCTAAGTTAAGAAGAAGATTGCCGTTTTTACTTACAATATCTACAAAGAATCGGATTAATTCCTCAACTGAAAAATGATCCTCAGCTTTCTCGGCTTTGTTATAGCCAAAAGAAGTACCTATTCCCCGGTTTGCCTCCCACTTCTGTTCCATGATATTTGAATATGTAGAGTATTCTTGAGTCGAGAAATCACAGTGAGGAGGGTTCTGAGTGACCATGCCCTCAGTTAAAAACAGTCGTTTCACATACCAACATATTATTTTTCGACCAATTTTCGTATTTGCAAATTTACTCAAAAATTTTGAGACCTGCATCCATCTGTCATTTACCACACCATCAGATATTTTATTATAAAAATAGGCAAATAATTCAGCAGAATTTGCGTCCCGAGGATATCCAACATCGTTCCAAATAATTGATGGTTTATACAAGTTAATCAGCTCACGCCAGTGGGATTCCATTAAATCTATGTAATCCTTAGTATTTGGAGTGTTTGTAAATTCATCTAAGGCATCTTGGATAATAATATCATTAAATGTGAAATCAAGTCCGCTACAATAATAAAGCCCCATTTTCATGTCTCGTGCTTTCACCGCTTCTGTTAATTCTCCTACAATGTCTCGATTCGAATGATAATTCTCCTTTTTAGGATGTGGATGTTTGCTCCGCCATAACAAGAATCCATCCATGTGCTTTGAGACTAGAACAACGTATTTCGCTCCGACCTTTTTGAATAATTTTGCCCACTCCTCGGGGTTCCATTTTGTACTGGCTTCATTAAACAAGGGTGCGAAATCTTCATAGGAGAAGTCTTCTCCATAGGTTTCAATATGGTATTTTTGTGTGGGACTACCGGGAATTTTCATCGTGTTAATATACCATTCCGCATATGGATTATGCGCATAATAGGCCTTCCATCCTTCCTTTTCTAAGATTTTGAGATTCTCCCCCTTACCAGTAGGTGCAAATGCTGGTACAGAAAATAATCCCCAATGAATAAATATCCCTAGTTTCGCATCATGATACCAATCCGGTACCTCATGTGTCTTCACGGATTTAAAGGTTGGCTGAAATTTATTCATTTTTACTAATTAAACGATTATTTTTGTGTATTAAATAAGTTTTGTTAAAATCCATTTATTTAGAAGTTTTTCTTAAAGAAGATTTAAAAAAATATCTTGGTGTTTCATAAAATATCGCAATATTTAAAAATATTACCATTTTTAATAAAATAAACATAATATATCTTATAAAAAAATAAACGAAATAAAAAAACTATAAAGTATGAAATACCATGGTAAAAAACAAAATTAAAACCTCGGATAGTTATGAAAGTTATGATTTTAAAACAAAATTCGCATATAGTGTTGGTGAAATTACAGATACTGTAGCATATCAAGGATTTCAAGTAATTGTATTTGTGTTTTATTTCTCGGTTGTGAAATTGCCAGTTATTTGGATTAGTATAGGATTTATCATATGGTCAATTTGGAATGCTTTTAATGATCCCATTGTAGGCGTGCTTTCTGATAAAACCAACACACGGTGGGGGCGTCGCATTCCCTGGATGATGGCGTCCGCGGTTCCTCTAAGTCTTATATGCTTTTTCTTATGGACCCCTCCGATGACTTCTGATCTCATGAATTTTATCTATTTTATGGTGGTGCTCTTTCTGTTTGATATGTTTTTTAGCATGTATTCCTTGAATCATGTGTCTTTGTTCCCGGAAATGTTTATAGAAGAAGAGGAACGAGCGGAAGTTAACGTTTTGAGGATGTTTATCGCTATCATCGCATTAATCGTAGTGTTTCTCACTCCTTCCTTACTAATTGAGGATATGGCCAATCAACACGGCTATAGCTATACCATCACGCAATATCATACCGTCGGAATGATATTCGCGATTACAGTTGGAATCACCATTTTTATTACCATCAAATGGGGATCAAAGGAGCGAGTTGAATTTGCGAAAGATTTTGAAAGTGCCCCTTCTATTACAAAATCGATGAAATATACATTTACGAATAGAGCATTTGTGTTTTTCATTATTGCTTGGTTATGTATGGCGACTGTGCAAAGTATACTCCCAATGTTGTTTCCGCTTTATGCAACCTATGTACTTGAAATCACCGAAGAGAATTCGATTATGATTGGTGTGTTGCTCTTAACTGTATTTCTTGTGGGCATAATTTCTTTACCACTTTGGATGAAAATAAGAAAAGAGTGGGGATTATGGCAAATGTCACTAATAGATTTTGCTGTTTTAGCGGTTGCGGTGACATTCTTTTTGTGGGTAGACACTCTATTGATAACATTTATTGCCATGGCACTTACCGGAATTGGAATTGGAGGTTCAATGTATATTCAAGACCAACTTTTAGCACAGGTCATTGATGATGATGAGCTTAATTACGGAATAAGACGAGAAGGTGGGTTTTATGGTATTTGGGCGTTTGTAATGCGGTTTTCAGGAGTAATTGTTATCTTGCTTATAGGCATCGTATTCACGGATACCGGGTGGGGAACATTTACTCCACGACCTGGTTCTGAAGTGATTTGGGGGTTACGTCTCTTGATGGGATTGATTCCCGCAGTTATTCTCGGAATCGGAATCCTCTCATTATGGTTTTATCCAATTCATGGAAAAAAACTAGAAGATAATTTGATAAAAAGAGCCAATCTTCATTCAGAGAAAGGTGGAATAAAGTAATATCTCATTTATTTGTCTAATAACTTTTTTTAATATTTAAAAGATTATTTTCCAATCTTTAATTATACTGAAATTTTACTATTTATTCATAGGTGGGAGTTGAGGTACGATATTTTTCTTTTCACTCCTTTTCAACGGGATCAGACCACCAATTTGAAGGGATGTTCGAATAGTTCCCGTACTTTCTCAAACCCTTCTTGAATGCCTTTATATTTTCTTTTGGTACTTTTATGGTAAGTGGATCAGGGTAGAAGAATGCTCCATACCCTCCTTCTGGAGTCCCTAAATTTCGCATCATATACCATACTTCCCGTTCGCATTCTTCGGGGGTCCCGAGAGGATATATAGTTTGGATATTGACACAACCCCACATCATTAGCTTTCCCCGAAAGGGCTTCAAGTTAGGATATCCCGTCATCCGGGGGCTATCTAATTCTAACGCATCAAGACCCCATTCCATGAGATAGGGTATAATTTTATCAATTTTTCCGCAACAATGATGATGGAATTCACATTTGAGCTCATGAGCCGTTTCATATAGAGTGCGATAAACAGGTTCGTAAAACTTTTCAAATACTTTAGGGTTCATAAAAGGATTATCTTGCGTCCCTAAGTCTTCAAACATGATAAAGCCATCGGGATGACCTCCATATTTCAACCATGACTTCATATTTTTCACGAAATACTCTGTTAGGTGAGCAAGGAGGAATTTGACTTTATCCGGATTTCTGCGATGATCTATTAAGAAGTTTTTGAATCCCCGCATGTTAGCTGCAACCATAAAAGGAGCACAAGGTTGTAAAAACGCCATCAAGTATTTTTTACCTCTCAGTGATTCAGTAAATTTAATAAATGTGGAATATCGACTTTTATCTTCAGGATCTGGAGTATGTCTTTCTAAATACTTATCAAGATTCGACCAGTCAGTAAGAGATGGTCTTCCAGGATGCCCCATTGTTAAGCCTGTACCAATGCGATCCCAGATGCAGCCCCACTCGTCTATTTCCTCACGTGGTAATTTTTTCCAATTCTCATATTTAGGATCTTGTGCCCATTCTGGAGGATCCCATTCAAAAGAAGCTTCATAATAAGGAAATAAACCAATCTCATCTTCAGCATGGCCTGGTTTCCAGTCTTTTGAGGGTTCAGAAATTAGTGGAACCACATCGCTATTAGCTTTACCGAAGTTCATTATTGGAACTTTATCTGGACTATTAAAATGAATAGCTGCTTTAACTCTTTCTGAAGAATTCATGTAGGTTTTTTCATCCTCTTCTGCATTAAATAATATCACTAATAAATTAATCTAAATTATATAACTATTAAATTTTTTATATTCTAAACTTACAAATATGTTGTATTTAAGATATGATAGGTATATTTTATTAAAAAATGTTATGTTTTTAAGTATTGAGATATATTATGATATATTAAAATTCTTTTTTATATACAAGGAAGTTATACAAATTAGAATAAATTTTATTCAATATATAGTGTTTTATGTTAAAGATTTAAAGAGAAATCTTTCAATAAATTGAGTTGATTGGATGATGAGAAGATTAATAATTCCAGAACCAAAAAATATAATATTAGAGAATGTAGAAGAACCAACCCCTGGACCAAAAGAAGTAACTATAAAAATCGCATATTGTGGAATATGTGGTTCAGATTTACATGCATTTAAGGGAGAACACCCTTTTATTTCATTACCTGCGACGCCAGGACACGAATTCTCTGGGATTGTTTCTACAATAGGAAAGAATGTTTATGATTTTAAGGCAGGTGATCGGGTTACCGTTGAACCTAGTTTAGTTTGTGGGCAGTGTTATAATTGTAAGACAGGAAGATATAACATCTGCCTTAATTTAAGAGTCATGGGATGCCAAGGAGACGGAGCGATGGCTGATTATTTAATAGTGCCCGCGGATAAAGTTGTGCCAATACCCAAAAATTTATCTCTAAAACACGCTGCTCTTGTTGAACCTCTTGCTGTAGGTGTCCATGCAGTAAAAAGAGGAGGAGATTTATTCAATAAGAATGTTGTTATAATTGGTGCTGGAACGATCGGATTATCTGTTCTTCTTTGTGTTGTAAATGCAGGAGCTAAAAATATAATTATAACGGATCTCTCAGATGAAAGACTTGAATTAGCAAGGCAACTCGGAGCGAATCAAATAATTAACGCATCAAAAGTGAATGTTGTTGAAAAGATTTGCAGCGAACAACCTTATAAGGGAATTGATGTTGCTTTCGAATGCGTTGGTATCGAACCTAGCATCAGAGACGCTATGGATGTTATACGAAAAGGTGGCAGAGTTCTTGTTTGTGGTGTTTTTGGAAATGAGGTGAAAATAAATATGGGGAATGTTCAAGACCGAGAACAAGAAATCATTGGAACACTCATGTACACGAGAACAGATTTTGAAGAAGCAGTTCACATGCTTGCCAATGCTTCTTTCTCTCCAAATCTATTCATAACAAAAATATTTCCGTTAGAAAAACCACAAGAAGCCTTTAATGCAGCACTAAACACTAAAGATAATCTTAAAGTAATATTTGAAATAAATAAAGAATAATCAAAAAGAGGAATAAAGTATGAGAAATATTAATTATTTTAATCCAACCGAATTAAAATTCGGCTGGGGACGTCTAAAAGAAGTGGGAGAAGTGGTATCGAAATATGGCAAAAAGTGTTTAATGGTTACAGGTTCTGGTTCCAGCTTAGAACCTACGAGGAAAAAAATAAAAAAAATCTGTAAACTTGCTGGGATTGAAATGATTCTTTATGATGGTATTCGAGCTAACCCTACTACCGATATGGTAAATGAGGGAGCCGAAATTGCAATTAAGAATAATGTGGAGGTTATATTGGGTGTTGGAGGAGGATCATCTATCGATGCGGCAAAAGCAATTGCTGTTGGTGCGACTCACGAAGGAGAAGCTTGGGATTATCGAATTGATCCATTTGGCAAAAATAAGACCAAACAGATTGAAGATAAATTATTACCAGTAATTACATTGACTACGACAGCAGGTACGGGTACTGAAGTCACATTTGTATCGGTTGTGACAAACACTGCAGAAAAGTTGAAGTATGCACTTGCTGATAGACTTCTTTATCCCAAAGTCAGCCTTGTTGATCCAGAGCTTACTATAAATCTTCCTCCTCATATAACAGCTTCAACTGGATTTGACGCTTTTTGTCATTCTTTCGAAAGCACATTAAATAAGAATGCTAATGATTACGTAGATATACAGGCATTAGAAAGCATGCGACTTATCATCAAGTACTTACCAATTGCGCTAAAAGATGGAGAAAATAGGGAAGCAAGAGAAGCTCTTTCTTTTGCGAATACTCTTGGAGGATATTCTATTACTAATGCAGGAACAACTTTACCGCATGGAATTGGAATGGCTATCGGTGGAAATGCACCTCATATTGCCCATGGTGAAGCACTCGCAATAATGTATCCTGAAATCAATCGGTGGACCTGGGAACACGCAATACCCCAGTACGCAACCGTAGGACGGATGTTTAATCCAGAATTGGAGAAAAAATCTGATAAAGTAGCTGCTGAAAAAGCATGTGACGAAATTGACAAATTTCTAAAAGAAATAGGATTGTATATCACTTTAAAAGATAAAAATCTTTCAGAAAGCGATCTTAAGTCAATAGCTGATGATACCCTCGAACTTCCAGATTACACAGTTCATCCGAGGGTTGGAAATCACGAAGATTTTTTAAATTTAATAAAGAAAAATTACGACAGGAAAAAATCAATTTAGCTGATAAAAAAAATCAATTTGGATTAACCAAGACAAGTTCTATGCATTCCCTCTTTAAAACTTAGCTACCCAAATAATCAAACTCGCCAGCTTAATCTAGGCGAATTCTCCCAGATCCAATGATTTTAAGTATTTGTCTACATTTCTTTTTTAAAGAGTTTTTTTTCAAAATACCAATAATATAATCGAGGGCTAAAAATTATCTTATATATTTTTTACCCGCCGAACATGTTGGGATAATTAAATAGAAAAAATACCAATAAGTTTATTAGAATATCAAAATATCTCATAATCAAACAATAAATAAAGATTCCTATGTTTGCAGAAGAACGCCAGAATATCATCCTTGCTCACATAAATGAGAAAGGATGCATCGAAATTAAGGAAATAATTGATAGATTTAGCGTTTCAAAGATGACTGCGTGGAGAGATCTAAAAATACTCGAAAAAAGTGGTTTAATCAAAAAGGTGTATGGGGGAGCAGTACGAAAATTTGATAATATTCGATTAGAACCAAAATTTGAAGATAAATTGAACATAGCTGTCAAGCAAAAGGAAGAAATTGCTAAGTACGCCGCTGAGAATTTTATTAGGGATTCTGATATCCTTTTTTTAGAAGGAGGGAGTACTGTTATGAAAATGATTCCCCATCTTAAACAAGATAATCTTACGATTTTAACCAACGGCTTATATACTATGCTTCACGCGAGCAAATATATTCCAAGGATAAGAATAATTGGGTGCGGCGGTCATATCAAAGAACCTGGCTATACTTTTATAGGTCCAGAAGCGGAAAACTTTTTTAAGAATTATCGAGCGAACAAGGTTTTTATAAGTGGTACGGGCTTCACTTTAGAAGAGGGTTTAATGGATCCGCATATTTTAGAAATGGGCGTCAAAAAAGTTATGTGTAACGCCTCAGATCAAATAATTGTATTAGTAGATTCCACGAAAATTGCAAAAAAATCCCTTACTATTACTTTACCGGTCGACGAAATTGATGTCTTAATTACTGATTCTGGTGTTTCTCCTGGATTTATTCGTGAGCTAAAAAAATTAGATATAGATGTACGAGTTGTAAATTAAAAATTAATTAATTAATCGCTTTGGAGCCATTAATTCCGGACCATGCGATTCAGGATATTTTGTCCCTCTTAAAGGTTAAAGAATGAAATTTTCATTTCCTACTTTTAGGAAGTTCTTTCTATTAAATTAGAATAAAATTTGTTTTTTTTTAAAATCCATTGAAGATTTTAAAATATTATATAAAACAAATTAAGTCTATATCCAAATTATAAAAATAATCAAAAATATAATTAAGATAACAAATTATTTTAAAACGAATCCTGAGGGGAAATATGAGAAGAAAGGATCTAAGAAAGTTAGTATATTTTGTAATTTTATATATGCCATCGCAATTATTTTTGGAACTTATGTTACATTAAAATATACCAATGAAGATTTAGTTTTTAGATTATTTTTTAGTCTAATTCAATTAGGAAAGGAAGAATTATCACTACTTTTGAGGAGTTTTTCTTATTCTACAAAAAAAATCAAAAGACTGAGAAATTTACATCTAATAAATATTATTATGAAGAATTTCCTTATCTTTCTACTGGAACAATTAGAGGATGGATATCAAGGGCTCGAGAGTTATTAAATGGGTAATTCATATCTACTTTAAAATAAATAAAATTTTTTCGTTCATTAAATATTGCTCTTAATATCAGCTCATTAAGAAAGAAAAAAATTAATAATTATGAAATAAATCATAAATAATATCATATATTTAAAAATCAATAAAAAATCTTAAAAAGTGAAAAATAGTTGAGAAAAGTAGCGATAATAGGTGTAGGAATAACACCTTTTAGAGCAAGATATTTAGATAAGACCTATTTTGAGCTGGCTTATGACGCGACAAAATTAGCGCTTGACGACGCTAATAAGAACGGAGCGCAAATTTCCCATAAAGACTTGGAATCAACTGTGTATGGGATATACAATGAATTATTTGAGCGACAATTCATGCCGGACATTTTCACTAATAGCTATCTTGGAATGAACAATAAGCCAGGTACTCGAATAGCTTCAGGGGGTGCGACTGGGGGGTATACAGTGAGAATGGCATACGCAGAAGTGGCTTCTGGTTTGTCAGACCTATGTTTGTGTCTAGGTCTGGAAAAATGCAATGACTGTTATGATGAACAAATTAATTAGGAAATCCCTAATAAGTTTAAACAGGCACAACAACACCAGAAGTACTTAATTCCATCGCATATTCCGCGGATATGACTTATGAGTATCCTATGGGCATGATGGCCGCAAGCTCTTATGTATCAATGGTCAATGCACATTTTGAGGAATTTGGAAATCCTACCGAGGAACATATGGCATACGTGAGTGTCAAAAATCATGGAAATGCAATGCTTAACCCTAAAGCCCAATCACCAATGAAACTTACTGTAGAAGATGTGATGAATTCAAGAATCATTTGTTATCCATTTAAAATGCTTGATTGCTGTCTTTATTCTGAAGCATCTGCTGCACTAATTTTAGCGCCCGAAGAGAAGGTAAAAGAATTAGGCATTGAAAAGCCAATCTGGATTACAGGGGTAGGTGCTGCAAATACCGATTGTTTTATAGGTAATAGAGAGGATATGGGAAGATTATATTCAAATATTTTTGCGGCGAAAGCAGCTTATAAAATGGCCGGGCTTGATTATGGTAAGATTAAGCAGCAAATTGATTTAGCAGAACTACATGATGCATTCAGCGGACAAGAAGTAATTTCCTATGAAGAATTAGGCTTTGTACCGTTCGGAGAAGGCGGTCCCTGGATTGAGCGAACCTTCGAAAAGTCCGGAGAAGGGCCATGGCTTGATGGTGAGTTACCATGCTGTCCTTCGGGAGGATTAATAGGATGCGGGCATGCGGTGGGTGCGACTGGAATAATGTCTACAGGTGAAGCTGCCCTACAATTGAGGGGAGAAGCAGGAAAACATCAAGTAAAAACTATTGAAAACGGCAGGGCAATCTCTCATTCGATTGGAGGTCCTGGTGCTGCATATGCAGCCATAATTGTAATGGCAAATGAGGATGGGGTGAAATTAAATGGATGAGTTTCAAGCACACGAGATAAGAGACCGGATTAAAATCAATTATAAGTACACTTACGGTGGCCAGTCTAAATTCTTTATTGAAGTTATGAATAATAAAAAGCTCTTAGGTACGAAATGTACTAACCCTAAATGTGGAAAGGCTTGGATGCCTCCTAGAATTAACTGTTCAGAGTGTTATTCACCTGCTGAATGGGTTGAAATGAAGCAATCGGGAACCATTGAGGTGAGCACGATCGTATGGTATACCACAAGTGCCTTTATAAAATCTGTTCCATATTCTATAGGTTTTATAAAACTGGATGGGGCAGATACAGCCTTACTTCAAGGGATATTTTCAGAAAATCTTGTTCCTTCTAAAATTAAAAAAGGTCGAAGAGTTAAAGCGGTCTTTTCAAAAGAACGAGAGGGAAAAATGACCGATTTCTTTTTCGTACCTGAAGATGAGTATGAAAGATGGATAGAAAAACCAGAATACGAGGGAGGAGAGTAAAAAATGGGAGTAGCAAGCGTAAGTTTAGGAAAGATTATCGAAAAAATGAACACAATTGAAAAAGCTCAAGCCGTATTTGTAACCGACGTTGCCGGAAAAAAAATTGATTGGGAAATGATTTTTCAGTTTAATTTAGACAATGAAGACCCGTTTTTTGTGGAAACCAAAGAGAGGAAAGCTAAATTAGTTGCTGGAACTGCTTCTGATGCTGAAATTGTTATGTCTGGCGATAATAATGCAATCGTAAGAATTTGCGAAGGAAAGGGAGATTTCACCCACGCAATAAGCCGAGAACAGATAACCGTAGAGAAAGGAAAAGTTATGGACGTCATCCGTCTTACGAGGGCAATTACTATCGTCTTAAAAACAAAATAATTATTTAATCTATTTTTTTTTGCCTTTTTTTTAATCTTATTTACCTCAGACTTCTTGCTTAATTTAGAAGAAGATGTGCTCTATGAGTTTTTGCCAACATATAGTTTTTAATCCTTTATTAACTTTATACCCCAAGTAAGGAAAATTATTGGGATATTATATGAAAGTAGTCGATTTACGCTCAGACACATTCACAAAACCAAATCCCGAAATGTGGGATATGCTCAAATCTTTAGATAACTCGCGTATTGGAGACGATGTGTTTGGAGAAGATCCAAGCGTTAATGAATTGGAAGAAAAAGCAGCGAAAATAATCGGAAAAGAAGCAGCAGTGTATATTACTTCAGGTACACAAGGAAACCTCGTTTCATTGTTAGCACATACTAATCGCGGCGAAGAAATCGTGGTTGAAGAACAATGTCATATTTACCAAAATGAATTAAGTAGCGCTACAAAGATCGCAGGATTAAAGGTTAACTTGTATTCGTCTAACAGGGGCGCTCCATCTATAGATGAACTTCAAAAAATAATAGAAAATGATAGAGAAAAAGAAAATCCAATAACCCTCTTATGCTCAGAAAATACGCATAACTATCATGGAGGAGCTATAATTAAATCTGAAATTTTAAGAGATATAAAGCAGTTTGCTGAAAAGAATGGGTTAAAGCTCCATTTGGATGGAGCAAGAGTATTTAACGCTGCCGTCGGGCTAGGTGTGAATGTAACCGAAATTACTAAGCATGTTGATAGCGTTATGTTTTGCCTATCAAAAGGGCTTTCTTGTCCTGTTGGATCTTTAGTGGCAGGTCCAAAAAGTTTTATTTCAGAAGTAAGAAAATATAGAAAAATGGTAGGAGGAGGTATGAGACAAGCTGGAGTAATTGCCTCCTTTGGATTGGTTGCTCTTGAACCAAAATGGATTCAAAGACTAAAAGAAGACCATATAAATGCAAAAATACTTGCGGAGGGTATTGAAAGTTTTAATATACCCATCAAAATTTTAAATCCTGATACAAATATCCTAATAATATCTGTTCCTGAGGGCATTCGAATTGGAAAAGTTGTAAGAACTCTCGGTAATGAAGGAATTTTAGCATTTAATATTGATAAGCACAGAATTCGTTTTGTCACACACTACGGAATCAATGAAGACGATATTCAATATAGCATCAAAAAAATAGGGACTGTTTTGAAAAAATTACTATAAATATACATTTTTTGTAACTTCAATTTTTTTAAATTTGTGGAGTTTAAATATCTCTCTCTTAATTAAGATAGTGTAACTCTAATACGGAAATTAATTTAAATAAAAAATAGAGTTGATAATCAAGTGGAATTAAATAAACGTGTGTTAGTTGCTCTAACGATCTTATTAACATTATCTTACGGTCTCAGCATGGCAAGTATGGGAGTTTCCATACCAGGATGCGGGGAAGGATCACCTTAATTGAAATAGTCCATGAATATGTAGAGCTCTTGATCTTTTTTTCTTTTTTTTTTCTTTTATTTTTAACAAGTTGTTTTGAAGTCTCAATCAATCATTATTATACGATTAAGTAAATTCTGAGCATAATCGCTAGAATACATTTATAAAAAATCTGATTAATTAATAATTAAAATTTAAAATAAAATATTAAGAAAAATTTGGGTGAAAAAATTATTTCAAAAATAAATTTAGAAGATGAGCAAGACATCTATGTTAAAAGAGGTATGGTGCGTGCTGAATTTGATTTTTGGGTCGGTATTGTAATGGATAAATTCTATGAAGGTCTACAAAATAAGCAATTTATCGGCACAAAGTGTTCCAAATGTGGTAAAGTATTTTTACCACCAAGAAACAGATGCGCAGATTGTTTTGCAAAAGCAGAAGAATTCGTGGAATTACCTCAGACAGGAGTGGTCAAGAATTTCACAGTATCGAATTATAATGTGACAGAGCGCAGAGTGAGAAAGGCAAAGGAACCAAATATGGTTGGATTGATCCAAATTGATGGAGCAGATACAGCCATGGTTGTACCAATCATAAATACCAATCCAGATGATTTAAAGGAAGGGATGAAAGTTAAAGTCGTATGGGCAAAAAACATTAAGGGCCATCCCAATGATATTGCGGGTTTTGAGCCAGTGGGAGGTGGTTGAAGATGGAAAAAGTAGGAATTGTAGGGTATTATCAACTTAAGCCCGAACTGGATATAATGATGAGCCCTTATGAGGCTATATTTACTGCTGTTAGGGGAGCCTTGGATTCTGCTGGCTTAAAAAGAAAAGATATCACAACAGTTGTAACATGTACTAACGATTATTACGATGGGAAAACCATTTCAAATTGTTTTAAGGTGGAGGCAGGCGGAGCTTATATGAAAGACGAAACAAAAGTAGAATTGGATGGAGCTCATGCTGCTGCATATGGGCTATATAGAATTTTATCAGGAAATCATAAATTGGCTATGATATATGGATTTAGCACGCCGTCATGTTATTTTTATGAACCAGTTAGAATTTTGGAATTAGATCCTACATTTGATAGAACTATGAGTGTGATAAACCCATATACTACGGGAGGAATGCAAATGAGAGCTTATATGAAAGCTTTTGGCGTGAATGAAGAGGATATTGCAAAAGTTGCCGTCCAAAATTATAAGAATTGCTCTAAAAATTCGTTAGCATTACCAGAGGCTAAAAAGCCGGATATATCTGTGCAAGATGTATTAGATTCCGAGATATTAAGTTCTCCGTTAAGGAGATTAATGTATCCTATACCCTGCGATGGGGCGACGGCAATGATTTTAGCACCTGAGAGGCAAAGTTTAAAAATTACGGATAATCCGGTGTGGATAACTGGAATGGGACAATGCCAGGAAACTTATTATTTAGGCGATAGAGATTTAAGTATAAGTGTTTCAATGGAAAAGGCTGCCGAAAAAGCATATAAAAGGGCAGGAATAAATGATCCTAAAAGTGAAATTGATGTAGCTGAAATATTTGGACATACTTCATGTGAAGAATTAATACTAGCTGAGGCCGCACACTTAAGTGAAAAAGGAAAAGGAGCGATCTTACTTGATTCTGGTCCGGCATTAAATCCATCAGGAGGTGCTATGAGTGCATTTACTCCATGTGCAAGTGGACTTACGAGATTGGTAGAGGCTGCGAAGCAACTTCGAGGGGAAGCAGATGGGTATCAAATCTCAGGGGCAAAAAAAGCAATTGCTTCAGGGCAGGTTGGTTTCTGTGCTCAAAATAATATAGTATTTGTCTTGGAGGGAGGTGGTTAAAAAATGGCACATAAAGTACAACCGGCAATAATAAGTTGTGGTTTTTGTGAACATGCATCGAAGCGGTCCGATGTTAATATGGCCGAATTGGTGAATGAAGCAGTTGAAGATTGTATCAAAAAAGCGAACATTGATTGGAAGGATATAGATGCAGTTATAAATGGTAACATGCCCGCATTTGAAGGAGCTAACATGCCCGAGTTATGGATGGGCGACCATATGGCTGCTAAAAATAAGCCCATGTTAAGAGTTACAACAGGAGGTACTACGGGTGGTTCTGTTACTATCGCTGGATATTATAGCGTTGCATCAGGACTATATGACATGGTTTTGGCAATCGGTTTCGAACAACAATCGTGCGGTGATACCACAGTAGGTTTGGCGTCTGTAGGATTAGGAGAATTCACAATTTTTTCAGATTTAGGCTATACTATTGAGAGGATGAGATCAAATATGGGTGGCGGAGCTGCTATTGGAATTGCATCTTATCAAGCCATGAATTATATGAGACGAAGTAGAGCAACTGAAGAAGACCTTGCCCGTGTTGTTGTCCAAAATAGAAGAAATGCTGCAAAGAATTGGTGGACTCATTTAAAAATGCCTTCAATTACCATCGAGGATGTGCTAGATACTCCATATATCTCGTATCCATTAAGATTTGGAATGGTATGTCCTGCTTCTGATGGTGCTTGCGCCATGCTAATTACAACTGAAGAAAAAGCGAAGCAGATTGCCGATATTCCAGTTTATATTAATGGTGTTGCAAGTTATAGCAATGAATCGGCCATTCTAGGTATAGATTGTGCGGGTGCAGGCCAAGTTGATCCGTGTGAGCAACTGGGAGCGATGAAATCTGCTGAAGTTGCATATGGACAAGCAGGTATTTCATTTCCCAATAAAGAAATTGATTATGCTGAGGTTTATTCTCCATTCCCAAACCAAGAATTAATGTGGGTTGAAAGAGTTGGGCTCTTCGAGGAAAATAAAGCTCCAGAAGCTTATCAAAATGGAGTTACTGCGCTTAATGGAGAATTACCCGTAAATTGTTCAGGTGGTGTTAATTCTACAAACGCAATCGGGGCATCCGCCATGGAAAGACCAGCCGAAGCAGCGCTACAAATCATGGGAAAAGCTGGGAATCAAGTACCTAAAACAGTTCATACTGCTTTAGGGCATGGCTGGGGGGGTTCTATTAATTTAATTACACATGTGGTGATGTCTGATGAACCACAAAGAAAATGGAGGTGAAATAAATAATGCCATTACCAGCATATATTAAAAAAGACTATAAAAGAACTCGAACGCTTCACGGGAACTGGTATCTGATGAATTACAAATATAAATTCAACTTGTCGAGAACGAAAGTATTTTTAAAAGGATTAAAAGAGGGACATATCTTAGGATTAAAATGTAGATCATGTAATACAGTATCTTTCCCCCCGAGATTAATCTGCGGCAGGTGTCTTGTAATGCCTGATCAATGGGTTCGATTACCTGAGACTGGAACCATTGCTACCGGATCAGCCTCTTATGACACTAATGATAAAAATCGTGAAAGACCATTACCTGTAATAGCAGTTCGTCAAGATGGTGCCGATACAGTATGGCTTCATAACATGCCAAAGGATATTGATTTCCATTCTATTTATATCGGGATGCCTGTAAAGGCTGTTTGGGCGAAAGAAAGAACAGGCTCATGGTTTGACATTGACCATTATGATGCGATCGAAGATCCAGCAATTGAACTTAACAAAAAGGAACAAGAGAAATAATAATAAATAAACCGGTTCTAACACATTAAATCTATTTTAATTTTTTTTTTCTACTAATTTTGACATGTAATTTTTTATTTCAAAAAACTCTTATGAAATGTTTTATCCTAGAAATTTAGTTATTGCAAGCAACTCAAGTCATTTAATCTATTTTTTTTTTTCTATAATTATAATGAATAATTTAATTCATAATTTTGAAAAGTATTAAATTTCACTAAAGCAAAATAAATAATTAATGAATTAATTTCAAAAAAAGTGATTTAAATGGAAAAAATTTGGTTAAAATCATATGATAAACACGTTCCCGAAACTCTCACATATCCATCTGAAGATTTTGGTACAATTTTGACGCGGGCGATGGAATCCTTTCCGGACAGAATAGCTTTTTATTTTATGAAGAAGATCATGACCTACAGGGAAGTATTAGAGCTTTCTCGAAAATTTGCCACGTTTTTACAAAAAAGCGGGTTGAAAAAAGGCGACGTTGTTGCGATGAATATTCCAAACTGCCCGCAATATTTAATTGCGCTTTATGGAACATACATAGCAGGCGGGGTGTCATCAGGATGTTCACCGCTTTTAAGCTCTGACGAAATTGTCTATCAAATAGATGATTCGGATGCGAAGTTTCTCGTTACTATGGACATCGTCCACGAGAAGATTATTGGAGAAATTTTAGATAAGATCCCAAAGCTCGAAGTTATAATTCCTACAAACATTGCAGAGATGATGAATCTTCCGGGATTCATTGTAGGAATAGCGAAATTGTTAGGAAAAATCCCAAAGGGAAAAATGGTCCCATATCCTGGGAAAAAAGTTGTTCCCTTCCAAGAAGCAATTGATACTGAAATTGATTTAAAACCAGTGTCAATTGATCCTAAAAATGATTTAATGTTAATACAATATACAGGTGGGACTACAGGGCGTCCAAAAGGAACGGAAATTGTACACGCTAATTTAGCCGCAAATTGCCTTCAATTCGATAAATGGCTCAACAGAAAACACGGAACAGATATAGTTATTTCGGCATTTCCATATTTTCATTTAGCAGGGTTATTTATTGGGTTATTCTTAACATATATCGGAGCTTCACATATTATAATAGCCAATCCAAGAGATACTAACCACATGATCAAAGAAATAAATGATAAAAAACCAACCGTTTTCGGAAATGTGCCTACATTATTTTTAATGATTCAAGATAATCCTAAGTCGAAGAAAATACCCCTTGAAACTCTCGATAATATAAGTTTATACGTTTCTGGAGCGGCACCATTTCCAGCTGAAGCGGTTAGAGATTTTGAAAAAGATTTCCGCTCAGAAAATAAATTCGTTGAAGTTTATGGAATGACGGAATCAGCAGTTTTAGCCACAGTTAATCCCGCTTTGGGTAAGAAAAAGATTGGATCTGTAGGTATACCTCTGCCTGATACGGATGTCAAACTCGTAGATATAGAAACGGGTGAAGAAGTACCAGTTGGACAGCCAGGTGAAATTTGTTTGAAAGGTCCACAAATTACTAAACGATATTATAAAAAACCAGAAGATACGGCAAAAACTTACATTGATGGGTGGTTACATACAGGTGATGTGGGCGTCTTTGATGAAGAAGGTTACTTAACTATTGTTGATCGTACGAAGGATATGTTAATCGTTAGTGGATTTAAAGTATATAGTGTGCATGTTGAAGATGTAATGACAAAGCATCCCGACATTCAATTAATAGCAATTATAGGTTTACCTAATCCAGATCGACCAGGGGCCGAAATTGTAAAAGCAGTAATTCAATTGAAAGAGGGAGTTGAGGCATCAGAAAGTGTAAAGGAAAGTATTCAACAATATGCTCAAGAACATCTTTCAAAATATGAAGTACCGAAGATTTATGAGTTTAAGGAAGAGCTACCTTTGACTTTGGTAGGAAAGATTCTGAAAAAGGAACTTAGAGAAGGACAATAAAAAAAAAAATAAATCATTTAATTTTTTTTTCATATTATTTTTTTATAATTGTATTAGATTTTAAAATAAATAAATTCGAATTATTTAACTTCTTAATTTATTTATACTTGAATTACTAATTTGAAAAAATTAATAAATGGCTAATAAAAATGCAAATTGAAGATTTTGAAGATATAAAATATGAAAAGGAAGAAAACGGGATATGTACTGTTACCTTTAGTAGACCTGAAAGAAGAAATGCGGTTACATATATTACATTTCTAGAAATCTCTACTGTCTTAGAGGATATGGAACAAGATAAGAATAGCAAAGTTTTGATTATAACAGGAGATCCAAAAGGAGACGCTTTCACATCAGGAGGGTATTTCAAAAAAGAAATGTTCCACAAAATGCAGAAATTTCCCGAAATTGACCTCATGGATATTGCTCAAAAAAAATTATGTATGAAATTTTGGGAGTTTTCTAAACCCGTTATCACTGCTATTAATGGTATGGCAATAGGAGGTGGTGTAACTATGCCATTAGCATGTTCTGATTTAATTTATATGGCCGAAGATGCGTGGCTGGGATTTTATTTTAGTAGAAGAGCCATAGTGCCTGAATTTGCCCTCAACTTTGTCCTACCTTTTTTAATAGGATTTCAAAAAGCAAAAGAAATCTGCTATTTTGGGAAACAGGTTACCGCTCAGGAGGCATATGAACTTGGTCTTATTAATAAAGTTCTCCCTCTTGATGAGTTATTACCATATGCAAGAGAACAAGCTCTTAGGCTTATTCCCCCGAAGGGCCCCAGTCTGTCCATAAAATTAATGAAGAAAACAATGCATGCCTATTTTAGCGATATTTTAAGTAGGACATTAGATTTAGAAAACCAGGCGCTTAGAAAACTTTTTGCATCGAAAGATTTTAGAGAATCGATGGATGCTCTTAAAGAAAAAAGAGAGGCTGTATTTATTGGTCGTTAATCTAAAATAAAATTAGCGACATTTAAAAAAAAAAATTTTAAAAGTTATCTGAGAAGGTTATTTTTTATGGTATCAAGTAATTTTAATGAAAATAAAGTAATATCGAGTTACCCTATAATTGTCATTGGTGCCGGATTAGGAGGACTAGGAGCCGCATGTCAACTTGTCTTAGCGGGAGAAAAAGTATTGCTTCTAGAGAAACACAACGTACCAGGAGGATTTGCGACCTCATTTGTGAGGGGGCGATTTGAATTCGAAGGTGCTTTGCACGAATTAAGCGATATTGGCACGGAAGAAGATAGAGGAGGACTCTATAGATATTTAGAGAAATTAGGAGTGGTACCTCACAAACTCAAGTTCAAACAAATTCCTGAGATGTATCGGAGTATATATTATGATGACTATGATGTTACGCTCCCTTTTGGAATTCAAGAATATACTAACAAACTAATAGAGCTTTTCCCTCATGAGAAAAAAGGAATAGAAGAGTTCATGGAGATGTGTAAGTCTGTTTTAGCGGGCATTGAATACATCGCATCTAAAGGGGGTAAGATTTCACCTCAAGAAATTCTTAAAGAACATCCGTGGCTACCGCGTGTTTCGGGGCTTACGCTTTCAGAGTTATTTGAAAAGTTTTTCACAGATAAAAAGCTAATGGCCGTAATTTCGCAGATGTGGGGATATGTAGGCGTACCTCCAGATAGAGCGAATGCGTATGTTTATATCGCAATGCTCGTATTCTTTTTGAGATGGAGTGCTGCCTTTCCTATTGGAAGATCTCACTCTTTAACAACGGCTATGGTTGAAGCTTTTGAAGAATTAGGAGGTGAAGTAAGGTATAATGCCCTTGTAAATCGGATTCTCGTTGACAATGGTCGGGTTTGTGGAGTAGAGCTTTTGAATGGTGATATATATCGTTCTAAAGCAATTATTTCAAATGTCAATCCAATTTGCACGGCGATGAAAATGCTTTCGCCTGAAATTGTTTCAGATAGTTATAAAAAGAGTATTTATGCTCCCGAAATAGGGCCCTCTGGGTTTTCAGTGTACATAGGATTAAATGCTTCCTATAAAGATCTTGGGCTTACTTCACATGAGGCATTTATCAATACAACATACAATCAAAATGAAGCTTTTGATACATTTAGGAAATTAGAGCCGCCTAAATATATGGTAGCGGCATGTTATAACCATATTTATGAAAATATATCACCACCGGGAACAACTCAATTAGTTTTAACCACACTCCAAATGGGGAAACTTTGGCAAGGTATATCCGCTGACCAATATTTTCGCGTGAAGGACGAAATTGCTGATGGAATGATAAAATTGGTTGAAGATACAATTTCTCCCAATATACGCGATTATATAGAGGTTGCAGAGGCGGCAACCCCTCTAACATACTATCGTTATTCTAAAAATATAGAGGGTGCCATATATGGAACCACTCAAGATGTCGAGAATGGACCGATGTTACGTCTAAAGTCCAGAGGTGCAATTCCTGGGTTATATCAGGTGGGTGCTTGGACGAATTTTGGAGGTGGCTTTTCTACAACAATATTAGGAGGCAGAATAGCAGCCGGGATGTATTTTAAAGACAAAAAAGAGGGGAAGTGGTAAAAAGATGATGAAAGATATTAAAAAGTATCAAAACGCGGAAAAAGCTAAAAAACAGCGCGAACAAACTCTCCCTACACCTTGGTATTACGATGGTCTTGAAAATCTATGCGAGCGAATTCATCCTGAGAAGCTAACACTACGAGTTAGTGATATAGAAGAGCTATCATATGACACAAAATTATTCCGTTTTACATCGGCAAATCCTAAGAAGTTGCTAGCCCCCTTCCGTGCTGGACAATATATCGGGCTTACGGCAGAAGTTAACGGAGTAAGAACATCCCGTCCTTATTCGGTCGTATCTTCTCCGAATAACCTCGTATATTACGAGCTAGGTATTAAAAAGAAAGAAGGAGGTTTCGTTAGCCCATATCTCTTAGAGAATTTAAAGGTTGGAGATTTATTAGAGGCTACAGGACCTTTAGGAGAGTTTTATTATAATCCTCTATTTCACGGCAAAAGTTTAGTGTTTATAGCAGGGGGATGTGGTATAACTCCGTTTATTTCAATGCTAAGAGATATCGCTGAGAGGGCTTTACCAATAAATGTGTGGGTAATTTTTGGATGTTTAACCGAAAAGGACATTTTATTTCGGAAAGAACTTGAAGATATAGCAACACGGCGTTCAAATATTAAAGTGAAATTTATCCTTTCGGAAGCAGAACCGGATTGGAAGGGTGCCTGTGGATTTATAACGAAAAATGAAATCTTGGATTTTATCGGAACCATTGAAGATAAATATTTTTATGTAGTTGGGAGCCTAAATATGTATCAATTTATTCAAGGAGAATTAAAAGCATTAAACATTCCTATTCATCGCATGAAATATGAAGCATTTGGAGTTCCTGACGATATAACAAAAGTAATGGGTTGGCCTGATAATATTGATGATTCTAAAAAAGTAAAGATAACAGTTGACTTTATATCACAGGGTCAGAAAGAACAGATTTCATTTGAGGCATCTAGTATAGAGCCTCTCTTAAATAGTATAGAAAGACAGAAAGATCTAAAATTGAGGATTGAAAACGGATGTCGCTCAGGGCAATGTGCTCTTTGTAGAACAAAGATGGTTTCAGGTAAAATTTTCGTGCCTCCCGAAGTGACCATTCGTGAGATTGACCATAATTATGGGTTTATCCATCCTTGTATCTCTTATCCTCTTACGGATGTTTATTTAGATTTAACTTTAACTTAATTTTTTTCTAATTTCCTTTTCAATTAAGAATATCTTATTTTAAAAGCACAGAAAAGAGAAATTAAAAACAAAATAAATACAATAAAAATAAAAAAAAAATATTGAGAAATTTATATTCCTAACTCATCCAATTTTTCTTGAGTGGGAGCTCCTGTATTCCAATCCCAACCTCGCTCTTTATAATAGCGCTCTAAATTCTTATCTAAATCAAGCTTTACACCAGCTATTTTGCCCATCGCCAAAACTTTAGTATTTATACCGGCTAGTTTATCATCTGCTCTGGTGATTCCCATCTTACAACTAATGACTCTTTTAATGTTATTGATTCGTTCTCCAACTTTCATAAAACTCTTTCTATTATAGTCGAATCCAGTTGCCGCATTAACAAATCCGATAATATCTTCCAGATCAGGATTTCTAAAATTACAATTTACGGCAGAATCATCAATCGCCCTCAGATCTTGTAAATTCATCACACCTTTTTCTCGTCTATCTATTTTGTGCCTATCACCACCCTTGATACGTAGGGGTGTATAGGCTAGGTTTCCCATCTCAGCACTAAACCAATCGCATTTTTCGTGATTTGCTCCAACGCAACACGTCATATAACTTAATGCTTGTCCGTCAAAAGCTCTTGGATCATGCATAGGCATTTCTAAACCTTTTACATGAGCAGCTAGCTCTGGATCGACTTCAAATTTCTCAGCCATTATTCTCGTTCCTTCAGCTAACACATCTCCGATACCATCTCTCTTTGCGATTTTATCAATTAGCTTTAAAACTAATTCTCCGTTTCCCCATTTTATTTCTTCAATCTTAATGTCTTTAAGAAATTGTTTAATTTTTTCTATTCCTATGTTATTCTCAACCAGGTACATTAAAAACGAGATGCTAACTCCTCCAGAAATTGTGTCAAACCCGTAAACATTGCACATATGACTTGATAATACCACTGTTTTTGGATCAAATACACCTACCATTGTCCCTAATGCACCAACAGATTCATATTCAGGACCATCAACCTCAATTTCTTTACCATTGTGTTCGATAATCGTAATTTTACCACATTGTAATGTACAGCCAGCACAACCATAATTCAAAACTGGAAATGTTTCTTTCAAAGTTTTTGAGGTTAATTTTTCAGCAAAAAATTCGGATCGAGTAAAATAATATCCCGGAGTATCGCCCAACGCCATTCCAATGTCAAGATAAGAATTTGTCCCATAGAGATGAAAGACATTGAATACTGCTGCTTTCATAAAATCCCCCTTGAGCCTCTCATCAGCTTCTTTCAAAATCTTTTTAGTGAGCCCAGAATCCGCTATTTTTACTGGATTTGTTCCATGGACAGCTAAAGCTTTTAAATTTTTGGAACCCATAATTGCGCCCATACCGCATCTTCCTACTGCTCGTCCCTCATCATTAAAAATTCCTGCATATTTTATTAGATTTTCTCCCGCGATTCCTATTGTGGTAACTTTTACCTTTTCATTATTTAGATCACTTTTAATAACTTTCTGGGCTTCATATGTGTCTTTCCCCCATAC
>JAHQWS010000256.1 GCA_029856295.1 Promethearchaeia archaeon | reverse complement strand
TAATTACATTGATATTATATAATTTCTTCAAAAATTCTTGTAACATATGCGCTGTGGCACCCCAAATTTTAAACTTATGATTAGAGACAGGATCTATATAATCAATACTTAGCATTTTCCAATTAGTTGGATCATTTGGAAATGGAATTTTATAAAAAATGTTTTTTTTTGTCATATATTCAATTGGGATTTCAACCAATTCTGAGACTTCATCATAATTGATTTTAATTTTAATTTCATTGCTATTAAGTAGTAGCCCTACAAATGGTCTAATTATGAAACCTGTTAATGTTGGGAGATCATCAAGTCTTCCGATAATTTTTATATTTTCAGAAAAAATCCCAATTTCTTCAAATGTTTCTCTTAAAGCAGTATCTCTAAATAAAATATCAGATTTTGAATCAAATTGACCTCCAGGAAAACTTGTTTCTCCCGTGTGATGCTTCAATTTTGGAGAACGGACGGTAAAAATTAGATTATAACTTGATAAAGTAGGTTTAATTGGAATTAATACAGCTGATTTCTTTAACTTATCAGAATTTAATTCTAAAAGTGTAAAACTTGCTAATTTTTTTTCTATTAGAGATGAATTAAATTCTTTCTTTGTTGCCATAAAAACTCACGAATCATCAGATTTAATTTCATTATACTAAACATATATAATTTAGTTTAAAATATGAATTTTAAGATTTAATAAAAAATTAAGATTATATATCTGAAAAATCATCTTCAAGAAAATCAGAAAACATTTTCTTCTGATCCTCTTCTTTGATTATTGGTCTCGTATTTATTGGTTCTCCGGCTTGCTCTAAAAGTTCTCTTAGATTTTCGACATTTACATTTATTTTAAATTTCCCTCCACTCATATATCGAATGATTTTTTTATCGTTCAAAGTTAATCTAAGAATATAACCTAAACCAAAGTAAAACTGATGTTCTGGGATTGGATCTATCGCACTTTTACTTGTAACCTCCTTTAATACATCATATAATAATGCTTTAGTAGCAATGTGATCCTCTACGTTACAAACTAAGTAATAAAGGGCATGATACCATATCTTATCACGTTTAGATTTAACATATTCTAAGAATTTATCAGGGGTGATAATCTCTCTTTCTTCTTTCTCCTTCTTCTTTATTAATTCTTGTTTAATTCTTTCTTCTAGTTCTTGAGAAATACCCGGAGATTTTTTAGTTTTATCTGTTATGTCAGATGGAGTGATTATTTCTTCTTGTTTTACAGTTTCAATAGCATCTTTCATATCTTTTAATTCATCAAAATCAATTTGTTCCATATCTGAAAAATCAGCCATCATTGCTTCTTTCTGTTTAATGTACTCCGTTTCCTCTGTTAATTCAGTTTCAATTTCGACATCTTCAAGCTCAGGAGCGGAAAATTCTTCGATATACTCTTGTTCATTAGATACAGTTTCTTGTTCTTTAACTTTCGCAATGGCATCTTGCATATCCTTAAGTTCTTCTATATCTAAATCATCTAAATCTGAAAAGTCAGTTTCAAGATTTTCCATATCTCTCAGATATGCTTCTAAATCATCATCGGATTCATCTTCTTCTATTTCTTTCTGATTTTCATTCATGATAATTACAAAGAGAAAATTGTTTAAAATATTAATCAATTCTCTTATGATAAATAATAATTCTTAAGCTCTATAAATATTAATATCCTAGTAAAAATTTCAAAATCATTTTACGCAGTTTAAATTAAAAGAGAGAAAAGATTTAAAACTAAAAATAAAAATTATATTCGCTTTAAGTTCTTTTGTAGATAAATCGCTCCCAAGATTTTGTTGAGGCCATTTCTGCGGGCATACCTTTGCGCTTTCTTATTTCTAAGATTACTTCTTCTTCTAATGATGGAGGGACTTTCTCGAAGCCTTTGAATTCATAGCCAAAAAAGGCCCTTCCTTGTGTGGAACTTCGAATCTCATCAGCAATTCCAATAATTTCTGCTGCGGGAATTTGACCTTGAACTCTCACGTATTCACCTTCCGGTATAACATTATTAATTCGTCCGCGGTGCTTATTAATTATAGCATTAACACCCCCTTCGGTACCTGTCGGTGTTTTAACATCAATTCTTTGAATTGGCTCATATATATGAGGCTCAGCATTTAGCATCGCTAAGGAAAGTGCTGAATACGCCATGCTTGCTGTCTGTGCAAACTGAGTGTGACGAGGGTCTTCGTGAATTACGAGATCTGTAAATACAGCCTTAAATCCAAGCGCAGGTTCCTTAGCTAAGATGCATTCCTCAAGCCAGTTCCTAAATGAACTTACAAGGTCATTTTTTATTCGATCAAAGCGTTGTAGCCCTGATGCGCCATTTACTAAAAGATTTCCCTTATAAACGTCAACAATTCGTCTTGCCTCTTTCGTATCCCATCCAGCTTCTTCCCTTAAAATCTGAGCACGTTCTTTATCGTTTTGCAAATCAGTAATCCGGCCTTCATCTATTAATTCTTCAGTCTTTTCATCTAATGGTTCTATATACAATAATAATCGATTATGAGTGTTTGAGGATTTTGTATGATATTCTTTGCTTTTCTTAGTGATTTTCTCTCTATATACTATGATAGGTTCTCCAATTTCAATTTTTACTTGATTGTTTATTCTTTTAGTCAAGATTTCAATCTGTAAAGGATCAATTCCGCTCAGTATATACTCCATTGATTCTTTATTTAAACGAAATTCGGCAGTTGGATCAGCCTGCAACCATTTTCCTACTACCTCTCCCAATTTCGCCAGGTCATGAGGATCTTTTGGTTTAATACTTCTCGATACAACAGCTTTACATGCATAATGAATTCTTTCGAATGTTGGTATTTTTGCTATATCCTCTTTGTTTTTGGGAATATCTTGAGCATTAATAAATGTTTCACCAGAAGGACAAATGAATCCATAGAGAGCAAAAAGATTTCCAGCAGGTATTTTTGAAATATCAAGAATATCTGTGATTTCCATAACTCCAAGGCTTTTGACCCGATTAGCAGTCCTGCTTCCAAGCAAATAAATTGAATCTGTCTTATCAAAGGTTCCAGAGAACACCCTACCGATAAGCGTGGCTTGGTAATTCCTTTTAGGATCTAAGAAGAGTTTGGTTATCATACCATAAAGAGGTCCGTTTGGGTCGCTTTTCGCCAAAGCTTGCCCTAACTCCGAATTCATATCGCCTCCCCAAAGATGTTGAATTCTATACTCCGATGCCTCAACAGGATTTGGTAAATGATCAACAACCATTCTGAGCATTGGCTCGTCAAGGGGTAAATTCTCCCTTAACCACACAATGTCGCCTTCAGCGTACTTTTCAAAGACTGTTATGGGTGTGAATCCCTTTTCTTTTAAGATTTCAAATGTAAAACCCCAGCCATGTTTTGCAGATCCAACAGCAACACTGTTCTTTGCAAAATCAATGCCCCAATCAGAACCTTCTGGTCTAACTTTCTTGATTAATTCATTTACTTGTTTTGTAATCATGTCAATCTTAGCATATGTATCTTCTGGACTCAATTTAAG
>JAHQWS010000255.1 GCA_029856295.1 Promethearchaeia archaeon | reverse complement strand
CAATGAGAGCACCAATTAATAACAAATAAATTAGTAAGCGTTTTTTAAAGTCCATTTTATTACATATTTTTATGCTTTACACTATTTTATATTAATTATTTATGCCTAATAAATAATTTTTTTTATTTAAATCCTTGACAAAAGGCATCGGCATTTTTTCCTAACACATCGTGATTATAACCCCCCTCTAATAAAGCATAACGCCGTCCATTGCATAATTTCTCTGAATATTCCTTCATCAAACTTCCCAGTTTTGTATAATCTTCTGGATGCAATAAATGGCCCCAGTCTTCAATCCCCTGATCAAATCCTGCACTCGCTACAAATATATCGATATCTTTAAGATTTTGCATATAATCTTCAACTTCTTTTATGTAATTCCCAGGACCACCAGAAGAAGGATTTAAAATTTTAGCTATAAAACCATCATTTCTATTTTTCAATATATTGATGTTACCGTCACCAGTATGAAGATCGAAGTCTAAAATAAACGCAGATTTGATTTTTTTATCAGAATACAGCTTTAATAAACTTATACTTATATTATTGAAAAAGCAAAAGCCCCAACATGAATCAGCTGAAGCATGATGTCCGGGAGGGCGAATAACGGCAAAAGTTGGGTTTCCATTAAATCCTTCTTCAGCGGCCAAAATCGAGCCTCCTGCCGCCAGCGCTGCCAATTCATACAATAGTGGATCGTTTTTTATATATTCATAATGCCTTTTTCCATGAGCCCGTAAAACATCCTCTTCGGTTGCTGGTTCTGGAGTAATTATTTCATAATCATTTGGCTTGCTTTTTATAATGTTCATAATACTTTCCAGCCGACCTGGAGAAGCAGCGGGGTCCATTGAGTAATTAGAAACGAAAAATCTTTCATGAAAAACAATCTTCATGCTAAAATCAACCTCTCTTAGTTAAAGTTAAATTTTGTTTTGTAGTTATATTAATTATTGTTTAAAAGGATATAAATTAAATATTGGTAATATGAATGAAATATACACCAGATTTAGACTCAGTAAGCAAACATGCAGTTCCAGATTGGTATCATGATGCAAAATTCGGCATTTTTATCCATTGGGGGCTTTACTCAGTTCCCGCATTCGCAGTTACAGGAATTGATTATGTAGAATCTAGAGAGAAAGACGATCATAGATCACATAATCCGTATGCTGAATGGTATTTAAACACTCTAAGAATTTCTGGCAGTCCTACTCAAAAATATCACACTGAAACGTATGGTGAAGACTTCACTTATGATGATTTTATCCCGATTTTTAATGAAGAAGTTAAGAAATGGAATCCTGAGGAAATGGTTGGCCTATTTAAAAAGGCGGGAGCGAAATATGTTGTTTTAGTCACAAAACATCATGACGGATTTCTTCTGTGGCCGAGTAAACATCCAAATCTGAAGAAAAAAAATTATATTGCAAGCAGGGATATTGTTGGCGACCTTACAAAAGAAGTCAAAAACGCAGGATTGGAAATGGGATTTTATTATTCAGGAGCCTTAGATTGGTCGTTTAATCCCGATCCAATATCAGATACAGCAAGTTTCCTTACAAACGGAGTCACAACTCCAGAATATATTGAATATGCAAATAATCATTTCTACGAATTGATTGATCTATATAAGCCAATAATTTTATGGAATGATATTGGCTACCCCCCAAATACTAATCTTAACGAAATTTTTGCTTACTTTTATAACAAATTTCCTGAAGGTGTCATTAATAATCGCTGGTATCAAATCGACGATAAAATGAGAGAGCTTATTAAAACTCTCCCTGAAGAAATACTTAAAAAGGCCATTAAACAGGCGGTAAAACCAGTAGAAAAAAAGAAAAGTCGAACGGCAGGACTAGCTTCCTCTGCAGGAAATTTCCACTATGATTTTCTCACACCTGAGTACCAGAATTATGATAAAATCATAGAAACAAAATGGGAAACCACCCGAGGAATTGGTAATTCTTTCGGATATAATAAATTTGAAAACGAAGAGGATTATCTTTCTCCGGAAGAAGTAGTGCGGATGTTAATAGATATTGTGAGTAAAAATGGAAACCTTTTATTAAATGTGGGTCCCATGGCAGATGGAACTATTCCTGAGATTCAAAAGAAATGCTTATTAAGCCTTGGTAGATGGCTTGAAGTAAATGGAGAGGCGATATACGGCACCCGCCCATGGATAAGAGCTGACGGTCAAACGGCAGATAAAATTGATGTAAGATTTACTCAAAAAGAAAATACATTATATGTTCATGTATTACAGAGACCAAAGATTAATGAAATTATCATACAAAATTTAAACATATCAGAAGATTCTGCTCTTAAACTTCTTGGTTACCAAGAGGAGTTGAATTGGAATAATGATGGCCAAAATTTAAAGATTCTAACTCCAGAAATAACAAGTGATACCCCTGCTATAGTATTTAAAATTACTCCTAAGCCAATTTAAGAATAATAGAAAGATTTAATATTATTCCTTGAAATCTTCAATAAGACTCACATTTTTGTTTGAATCTATAGTAATTGCTAATAATTTTGTCTCCTCACTTTCTTCATAATCCGGATCAAGCATTACAAAGTAAAATATTTTATTTTCCGTATCAAATCCTATTTCCAAAGATCCGCAATCAGATGGCAACAGATTTTTTAAATCTTCAGATGCGTTTTCCAAAAGAATGGCATAAACTGAATCCTCAATTTTTCTTTGTTTCTCTCTAATTTCTTTTATTTTAGCGAAATCGAATTCTCCAAAGAATTTTTGTGCGTTAATATTTAATTCATTCCATTCTCGAAACAGATTTTCTAAATTCGGTTTTGAAGTCATAAGAAATCATTAAATTTGAATTTAATAAAATTTCTTATTATTAAGGAAATAAATATTAAATGAAAACATGCTAATTTAATATAAGGTCTTTTTTTAATAGAGGTGTTAAAATGGAACTCCAACTCCCAAAACCTGTATTGGAAGGTAGTAAGAGTCTAGAAGAATGTATATATGAACGTGAAAGTGTAAGAAGCTATAGCGATAAAAAAATTGAGATTGAAAAAATATCACAAATTTTATGGGCTGCTCAGGGCAAGAAAGGGCAGAAGAGAACAACACCTTCTGCGGGAGCTACATATCCTTTAGAAATATATGCTACAATAAAAGATAAAGGATACTTTCATTATAACTTTCAAAACCATCTTTTAGAATTAATTACGGAAGAAAACATAAGTCATAAATTAGCTGAAGCATCGTGGGATCAAAGATTTATAGAAGAGGCATATCTCAATATAGTTATTTGTGCCGTCTACTCACGAACAACCATTCGATATGGTGAAAGAGGTGTAAGATATGTATATATTGAAGTAGGACATTGCGCTCAAAATGTACATTTAGAGGCTGTAGCATTAGATTTATCGTCTGTTCCAATTGGTGCTTTTGAGGATCGACAAGTTAAAAAAGCTTTGGGGCTCTCTAAAAATACTGAACCACTCTATATTATTCCAATTGGATATCCTAAAAAATATTAATGGTCTAATGAA
>JAHQWS010000254.1 GCA_029856295.1 Promethearchaeia archaeon | reverse complement strand
TATGGTAGCATCAGATATGCGGGGATTTAAAAACTTTTTAATAGACCACAGTCGAAACCCAGATAAAGTTAAATTCCTTCTTGCTCATTTAACCGAATATTTTGTGAAAAATATGAAGTTATGGGTAAAATATGGAGGCCATCCTGATGGATTCATGATATTTGATGATTTGGGGACGCAAGATAACCCTTTTATGAATCCTAAATTATTTGAAAAATTTTATGAGCCTGTATATCGCACGCTATATGAAACTGCTCATGAGCTCAAATGTGAATTCCATCATCATTGTTGTGGAAAGATTGATAAAATTATACCCTATCTCATGGAGTGGGGTCTTGACGCGTTAGAATTAGACAGTCCTCGAATGACGGGATATTCCAACTTGAAGCCTTTTCGGGGGAAATTAATGATGTGGGGGTGTGTCAATATCCAAACCATATATCCCCACGGAACCCCGGAAGAATGCGAGAAGGAGGTCTGGCATATGGTACGGAATTTAGGAACTCCAGAAGGAGGGTACGGGGCGTATTTTTACCCTCAAATAGAACACATCCAAGTTTCAAAAGAAAATGTACAATCATTTAAGAAGGGTTTGAGGAAATATGGAAATTATTCGGAAATTCCCTCTCATTGGTGGTCTTATCCCGTTGATAAAGAGTGGAAAGATAATATAGTACCTCCATTACCACCAATAAACCTCTAAAACAATACTTTTAATAATTTCAAGATTTTCTGCCGTATTTTTCGTAGATTCTCTGAAGAGATTTAAGATGCCGTGGGTCCTCTGATTTTATCCTCCAGACACATTTTTCGCATTCATAGTAAGGCAAATGTTTTTTATCTATTTTAGTTTTTACGCAGGGTTGACCATTTCGGATCATAAAGCAAAATTTAGTTGGATCTTTAAGATTCATTGTTATCGTTGATGTCCTAATTATCTGAATCAATCATCATCGTCATCATCATCATCGTCATCATCATCTTCCTCATCTTCTTCCTCGTCCCAACCATCTTCGACATCTGCCATTGCTTCGGCTTCACTATGACAATCCTCGCAGTAAGGGCGTCCCTCAACATAAGTTATATATTTTTTATCTACTTCTTCACCACAATAGGCACATTTAATTCTTTTTCCCATATACATTAACCTCTTTTTTTTTATTTTTATTTTCAATACAAGCTTTAATAAGACTGAACTAAATTTAATATTTTAATTTTTTTTAATGATTAAATTAGAAATTTATTAATATACTCTAAGACGATTTTGATCTATGTTTTCTATATTCAATACATGCTTTAATGAAAGCCGAATAACACGGGCTAGGATCATAAGGTTTACTTTTAAACTCCGGGTGGAATTGGGTGCCTACCATGAAATGATCGGGGCTGTTCAGCTCTATACTGTTTATAATTTCTCCTGTTTCATCCTTGCTCGAAACAACAAGACCTTTATTTCTCGCCTCTTCGGTGATAAAATGAGATATAATGTGATATCGATGCCGGAATCTTTCTATTATTTCCCTCTTCTGATAGGCTTCAAATAGTCTGGTTCCCTCTTCCACTAAAATTTTAATACCTCCTAATCTCATGGTTCCTCCCTTCTCCGTAACATTTTTTTGACTTTCTAATAAATCAACCACGGGATAGGGAGTATTGGGATTTATCTCTGACGAGTGAGCACCTTCTAAACCTAAATACTTTCTACAAAATGCTATAAAAAACATTTGGGCACCATAGCAAATTCCTAAAAAGGGTATTTTTTTTTCCATAGCATATTCGGCACATTTTATCATGCCTTCTACTGCTCTTTCTCCAAAACCGGGAGTTAGTAAAATACCATCGCAGTCTTTTAATTCTTCTTCAATATTTATATTTTCATCTATACCTATCATTTTTAAATCAGTCTTATACCCATGGTGTACGGCTGCGTGCTCTAATGCTTCATTGATGGAAATATATGAATCTGAAATGTTGAAATACTTCCCAGGCATTCCAATTTTAACAATATTTTTAGCATTTTTAAATAAATCAACAGTCTCTTTCCAGGCTGAAAAATTTGTTATTTCACTGTAAGTAGAAACTAATTTTGCCTTTAAGTCTAAAATTTCACAGAGGAAATCTCCAAGATCTTGATCTTCGAATAATATAGGTAATTCATAAACACTATCTAAATCAGGATTAGAAATAACCGCAACATCTGGAACATTAGAAAATAAGGATAATTTCCTCTTTATATCCGGATCTAAGGGATCTTCACTTCTACCAATAAGGATATCTGGTTGTAACCCCGCACTTTGAAGCATTTTAACCGAATGCTGTGTCGGTTTCGATTTCTGCTGGCCGACCGCTCTAGAATAGGGAATTAAGGTAACATGGACTAAAGCAGTATGTCCTTTAGGTAACTCTAATCTTAATTGTCTAAATGCTTCTAAAAATATGCTCGATTCTAAGTCCCCAACAGTTCCCCCGCATTCTATTAATAAGACATCAAGATTCTCACTTGCAGCAATATTTTTTAGTCGATCTTTTATCATATTTGTAACATGAGGAATTAATTGAACTGTTCTTCCCAAAAATTTTCCCTTTCTTTCACTAAGAATCGTAGAAAGATAAATTTGTCCTGAAGTTATATTATTAGAGGGATGGATCTCTATACCCAAGAATCTTTCGTATTTACTGATTCATACGAGTTGTATGATCGAATGTACCGAAGTCTTGGTCGATTTCACTGATCTTATAAATTCTTTCATCAGATCCGGGAACTGGTCTGAAATCCCATACATTTTCAGTAATAAAGCATTCACCGTGTTCGATGGGATTAAGGGTTCCAGGATCAACATTGAGATAAGGATCTATTTTAACCACAGAGATTTTAAAGCCCCGAAATTGGAGGATTTTCCCTAAACTAGCAGTAACAACTCCTTTTCCTATTCCAGACATTACCCCTCCCGTTACAAATACATATTTACATTGGGTCGGCATTAATCAACACTTTTAGATAAATTTACTTTTAATATTTAAATAAAAATATAAAATATAAACCACATTTAATAAGAGTTTCTTAAGAATAAAAAACTATTATGTTAATTTTATAAGAACAATCGAATTTACTTTTTATAAAAAAGAAGACTTACTAATATTTTTAAATTAAACCATCTACTGTTTTCACTTTCCCTTAAAAATTGAATCTCGTTTTTCTCTTAAAGATCTAACTGATTCTCTAAAGTCTTCCGTATTTACTATAATCATGTCGTGTTCGTTTTCAAGATCCATTGTCTTTGAAAGAATATCCTTAAAATAAGCATGCATTGTTTTTTTCATTAATTTAATTGATAAGCTAGGGGCCTTAGGGGGTATGAGCCTTAATGCCTGTTCTCTGGCATAAGGCATAAGTTCATCAGGAGAGAGAACTTTATTTGCTAAGCCAATTCTCTCTGCTTCTTGTGCCGAAACTTTGTCTCCAAAATACAATAATTCTTTAGCTTTTTGGAATCCTACATAAAAAGGCAGAAGGAATGATGATCCTGATTCTTGCATTATTGCGCGTTTCACAAAATAATATGC
>JAHQWS010000253.1 GCA_029856295.1 Promethearchaeia archaeon | reverse complement strand
GAATATTTACATAGAGATTATGATGAACAAGAGGATGAAATAAGATACAAAGTACGTGAAGCTTGGATGATGATGAATATATTAAATAATGCGAGGGAGGTTGATGGAAAAAAATTGAAAGGTTTATTCATCTGTGATCTTAAGCATTTTAACGGTCTTGATAAATTGGCTAATGATTTAGGTGTAGAAACCGAGCAAATAAAAATCAAGAGAACTATTAAAGAAGTTGAGAGAGAAAGAGAAGATGAGATTGAAATTAAAATTCCTGAGAAAGAATAAAATTAATTTTTTTAATTAATAATTTGACAATTTAAAAAAATGTTATTAGAGATGATAAAATATGCAAAGTAATGAAATAGAAAAAATATTGGGAAGAAAAACTATTTTAGAACTAACACCAATTAAAATTAAAAAGGTAGATAAATCTGATAAGATTTGTTATTTTTTCGATACAGATGATAATGCTTCGCCTTTCGATATAAATATGGCTTATGATGCTGGTTTCGATATTGTAGTCCCTATTAGCAAGATGACTGTAGATCAAGTTCCAAAGCTGGTCCAGGACGCAATTTTTTCACGTAAACCTGGCGCTGCAACTACCTTTTTCATAGGAGGATCAAATGTAAAAGAGGGGGAAAAAATTGCTAAAAAAGTCAAAAAATCATTAGTTACCCCCTTTGAATGCCCCGTAATCATAGATCCTCGAGGATCTCATACAACGGCATCCGCAGTGGTTGCAATGACTATGAATATTGCTGATAAAAAGCATGATATAAAAGTTATGAGAGGAAAAAAAGTAGCGGTGTTTGGTGCTGGCCCCGTAGGAAGAATTGCGGCAATATTGGCAGCAAGAATTAATTGTAATACATATTTAATAGAAACTTGGGACCAATCAAGTAAAAATTTTATCGAAGATCTAGCAAAAGAACTGACTGAAGAAGCCGGAAAGGGAGCTACGGAAATTAAGGGGGTGTTTGCTCCAGATCCAGAAGAAAGATTTGAGATTGCTAAAGATGCAGATATAATTTGGTCATTGGCTGCTGCGGGTGTTGAAATTCTTTCAGAAGATTTAATGCAAAGGCTCAAAGGTAACAAAATTGTTGTAGATATAAATTTAGTACCGCCGTATGGAATTGAGGGTATGAAACCCAAACATAAAAATGAAGAAATATATCCGGGAATTTTTGGTATCGGTGCTATGGCTCTTGGCCGGCTTAAATCGAATTCTGAGGGGCAAATACTTAAAGAAGCCGCAAATACTAAGGGTTTAAAGGTCTTTGATTATAATTATGCTTTTGAAGTTGCGAAGAAACTTCTTTTAAAAGAATAGAACTAAAAAAGGAAAAAATTTTTTTTTGATTTAAGATAAATTCACTGGAGAGATACACGGGATTTATCTTAAATATATTTTTTTTAATTTTAATGAATAAAAAAAGAAAATAGGAGGTGAGGTTGAAAAATTGGAAGAGAAAGAAAACAAAAATCGAGGAAAAATTAAGCTACGGATAAAAGATGCGTTTAAGGAGGATGCGGGAAAGGGTATCATCAGATTAGATCCTGACATAATTAGCAAATTTGGATTTAAAACTAATGATATTTTAGAAATTTCTCAACCTAATTCAAATAAAAAAACAGCCGCATTGTTATCTCCTGGAAGAATAGAAGATAAAGGATCCAATGTAATAAGAATGGATCCATCAGAAAGAAGAAATATAACTGCGTCGATTGATGATTATGTAGAAATTCGGATAATCACTTCTAGCCCTGCAGAAAGTATTACGTTTGCCGGACTAAATGAATCATTTTTAATCCGAGATACTCAACAATTAGCAATAAAATTGGAAAAAAGAATAATTACCAGAGGCGACAGTTTAAGTTTTTATGCTATGGGACGAAGAATTGATCTTGTTATTGTGGATTACACTCCTAAATCTGATGCAGTCAGAATCACACTGGATACAAAAATAAAGGTAACCGATAAAAAAGTTGAGGATTTTTTAGTTACAGAAAAGGCCAAAGTGAAATATGAAGCTGTTAGCGATTTAGAAAAGGAGATGCATAAAATTGCCACTAGGATCTCATATGAAGATATTGGAGGTCTAGAATCAGAAATTCAAAAAATAAGGGAAATGATAGAACTACCCCTTAAACATCCGGAATTATTTGAAAAAATAGGAATAAATCCTCCGAAAGGAATTTTGCTTTACGGACCTCCAGGAACGGGAAAGACTTTACTAGCAAGAGCAGTTGCCTATGAGACTGATGCTCATTTCATTAGTATAAGCGGTCCAGAAATTATGAGCAAATTTTTTGGTCAAAGTGAAGAAAATTTACGTAAAATTTTCGATGAGGCTAAAGAAAAAGCACCTTCAATCATTTTTCTTGATGAATTAGATTCAATTGCTCCTAAAAGAGATGAGGGAAAAATTCAAGTCGAATCTAGAATTGTAGCTCAATTACTTTCTTTAATGGATGGTTTAGAAGGAAGAGGGGAAGTTATAATAATTGGTGCAACAAATAAGATTAATAATATTGATATTGCTTTAAGACGACCCGGTAGATTCGATCGTGAAATAGAAATAAACGTTCCTGATATTAATGGTCGGTATGACATTTTATTAATTCACACACGAGGTATACCTCTACATAAAGATGTCGACTTGCGATTGCTTGCCGAAAAAACTCATGGATTTGTCGGTGCTGATATTCAAGCACTAGCTAAAGAAGCAGCTATGCTCTGTATTAGGGAGATAATCCCTCGGGTTAATCTTGATGATCCAATTCCTCAAGAAATTTTGCAGAATTTACAAATTAAAATGATTCATTTTTTAGATGCATTAACCGGAATAGAACCTTCAGCTCTAAGAGAAGTATTCATAACTAAACCTAGTGAAACATGGGATGATATAGGTGGTTTAGAAGATGCAAAACAGCAACTTAAAGAGATCATTGAATGGCCGTTAAAATACTCACAATTTTATAAATATATGAAATCAAGACCTCCAAATGGAATATTAATATATGGACTTCCTGGTACTGGAAAGACATTATTAGCGAGAGCAATAGCACACGAATCGGAAGTTAATTTCATCTCTGTAAAAGGACCGGAATTCTTATCAAAGTGGGTTGGTGATAGTGCCAAAGCAGTTAGAGAAACCTTTAGAAAAGCTAGATCTGCCTCACCCTGTATAATATTTTTCGATGAGATCGATGCAATAGCAGCAAGACGAAGTGAGGCATCTAGTTCAAGAGTTGTAGAACAAGTTGTTGCACAATTATTGACTGAGATTGATGGATTAGAAGAATTAAAAGATGTGGTTTTACTTGCAGCAACAAATAGACCAGATATGCTTGATCCCGCAATATTACGATCAGGAAGATTTGGTAGACATATTGAAGTTCCTCTCCCAAATAATAATTCAAGAAAACAAATATTTCAAATCCATCTTAAGGGAAGACCATTACACGAAGATATTAATATTGATAAATTAGCTGAAGAGTTGGATGGATTTACTGGAGCAGATATAAAGGGAATTTGTGAAGAAGCGACATTGCTAGCAATTAGACG
>JAHQWS010000252.1 GCA_029856295.1 Promethearchaeia archaeon | reverse complement strand
ATATAAATTGTCTGGACTTTTTCTCTAAATTTGGGCAAAATCGTATTCAATGCTTGCCAATTCTCGCTATTTATCAGCCAACCATCTAGATTACTGTCGATATTATCGAATAAAGATAAAATTACTGGTTTTAATTCTTTAAAATATTTTAAATCTAGAGTTAATGTTTTGTATTTAGGATTTAATACAATTCCTTCTTCTGTATATATTAAAATCTTCTCAGGGCTGAAGTCATCATCAATAATTTTCAGTTCTTTCCATTCTTCAATTTGATTAGTAAAATTTGAAGATTTTATAATATTTTTAATAATTTGGATTCCATTATTCTTGATTGCTATCCTATCTAATGTAATTACAAAATTGCTGTTTAATACAAACTTCGGCTTTTGCCAAATCTTCAAAAGCTCTTTTTCAAATTGGGAAATAAAATCAATAATCCAATTGGCAATTTTATGTAGAATCTTTAGTTGTTTAATTCTCTCTTTATTAAATTCACTATTTTCTGAAATAATGTATTGACTAAGCCATAGGTTAAGTTTTTCTTTCAAAAATCGCTTTACATTACGATTAATAAAATAATCAACCTCATTTTGTCTTTTAAAGACCATAATTACTTTTTCTATAGTATCCTCATTAACATTTTCCATATTTTTACTTTTTATATCCTTTAGGATTTCTTCCAGTTTAGTTTTTTGGCCTCGCTCGGAATATTTAACGTTTAGTGATATTACCTCGTTTTTGATATCTTTTAATGTAAATACTAAATCCCTCTTTTCCCAGGCTTTTTTATGTTCCAATTCAGAAACATCGAAAAAGAATTTCTGTCCATCGATTTCAGTTTCAAAGCTTTCTACTTGTATATCACTTTTTACATAATACAGCATGCGAGTTTTCCAAAATAAGAACACATCCCGATTATTGCTATAAACTTTCTCGTAAATATTATCTGAATAGGGAGTGTCGTTAAAGTAAATTGACCCACTTTCGCTAAAATAATTCTTGAAGAAATTATATAGTTTGGCAAATAATTCTTCTCGGAATTCGGGGAAGACTTTAAGTTCTTTTTCGATATCAGACCGCAGAATTTTTAAGATTTTTTTATAATAAGATGATTTAATCTTCATTAAATTAATAAAACCTGATTTCCCTTCCACTTTTTCGCCAACAAACAGGTCTTTAAGTGCTTCATAAAAAGTTTGTTCCGAGCTTATCATCATTCTTACTCCGTCTTGTTTCTCAGCCAATAAAATATAAATTTAAAGTAAAGTATTATGATTAAAATGAGTATAAAACGCTTATCTATTTAATTATTTTCGGCTTATTATACCAGTTCTGAATCATTAAATTAAGAGAGAGATAAGAATTTTTAATGAATTTTATTACATTTACTTAAAATCTTATTAAATGTTTAAGACGAAAAGATTTAACATCAATAGGATATAAATAAAATAAGTTAATGAAAAAATAGGAAATGTAATAATGACCGCAATAACCGTGTACGATGGTGCCGCAACAGTCGGCGGAAACAAAATCTATGTAGAAGAAAATAATCGGGGAATATTTCTTGATTTTGGTACAAATTTTGCTAAATATAAAGTCTATTTTCAAGAATTTTTGTTTGGGAGAAGCATTAGAGGGATTTATGATCTTATTTCTCTTAATCTAATCCCTAAGATAAGAAATTATAGAGAAGATTTAATCCCCTCAGACCTCGATATTTCCTCGTTTCCCTCATTAAATATTGAAGCGATTTTACTTAGTCATGCGCACATGGATCATTTTGGAAATATCGGGTTACTTGACACGAAATTGCCAATAATCGCCTCTCCTTCAACAATTATGCTGCTTAAATCGATTTTGGATACAACATCAGCAAAGATAGGGTCTGATGTAGCGTATTATAAGGAAAAAACACCAGATAAGTATGACAAAAGAGTTTTAAAAACAATTCGAGGTGGAAATAAAATGGATCTTGGACGGGATTTTGTGAGTACCAAAGAATTTTCCGATTCATTTAAAGAATTCTTATCAACTAGCGTGAAACGTGGAAGTGAAATAGAAAAAGGGAGCCTTTGTACATTAAACGAATACTCAACTAATTTCAAAATTAAACCTTATGATGTAGATCATTCTTTATATGGAGCAACTGCATACATCTTAGAATGTGATACTCCTATTGCTTATACGGGAGATTTTCGAATGCATGGGAAAAAAGCGGATAAAAGTAGAAAATTTATTGATGATGCTAAAAATACCTCGGTGCTTATAACTGAAGGGACGAGAGCATCTCGGGAGTATATCCACGAGTCTGAAGAAATTGTCTTCGATAATTGTCTGGGTGCTGTTCAGGAATCTAAAGATCTTGTTATTGCTGATTTTTCTGCTAGAAATTTTGAGAGGTTAGAGATTTTTCAAGAAATCGCGGAAAAAGTGGGGAGAACGCTAATAATTACAAGTAAAGATGCGTATTTACTCAAAGCTCTTGAGAAAGCAGATGGGGTGAATCGGACGAAAAATACCTTAATTTATAAAGAATTGAGAGGAGGGACCAGATATTGGGAAGATAAATATTTAAAAAATGAACTCGGGGAGGAGAACTATATTGACCCGACAAAAATCTCTAGCGCACCTGAACAGTATTTACTCTGCTTTTCTCTTTTTGATATAAAACATTTATTAGATATTAAGCCAGAACAAGGAACCTATGTATATTCATCAAGTGAAGCTTTCGAGGAGGAATCAGAATATGATTTTTTAAGATTAACTAAATGGCTTGAGTCATTTCACTTTAAAATATATGGTTATGAAATTTTTGAGAAGGGAGGGCGTGAGATACCGAGATTTATTAAAGGCTATCATGCTTCAGGGCATGTATCTCGGAAAGACATAAGAAAAGTTATCGAGAAGATTGATCCGGACGTCATTATTCCAGTTCACACGGATAATCCTGGTTGGTTTTACGAGAATTTTGATAATGTTATTAAAGTAAAAGAGGGTCATAAATATCCCGTGTGAGCAATTATATAAGTAAAAAAAAAGAAGGTTAGAATATGAAAATATTAAGTTAAACGTTCTGTTCCTTAAAAAAAATACTTTCCACCCATTTAGGAAAGATAAATCCTGCATAATATAAGAACGAGTAGAACATTATTAAAATTCTTGCCAGAATAATTATAGGAATAATCGGAATGAAAATTTCTAGAATAGCTGCGAATAAAAATATACCAATTGCGATGGTTATAATCTTGCCCCTAAGTCGAATTATTTTATTATCCGATTTACAGTAATTGATCCCTAATATAAAGGTAGTTATTACCATTTGTACTAAAGCAATCAAAAGGAAAAGTTCGCTAAAAGGAGCATAATCAACTTGAATTTCATTGAGAAGTGTTCCCAAAACAGTTGTATCAGTAAAAATTAGTATTATATAGATAATCTCAAGGACCGTCCAGAAACTTATAAAGATAACTTTTAATAATTTCTTTCTTGTTTGGTTTATATTAAATAAATTTAAAATAACCAGCATCCATGTAATTGAAGCTATTGGTATTATTGCCCCATGAAATAAAAAATACACTTCTATAGGC
>JAHQWS010000251.1 GCA_029856295.1 Promethearchaeia archaeon | reverse complement strand
ACTTCTGTCTCTATACCTAAATAAGCTTGTAATTCCTGCCCAGATTGAGTACATTTTATCTGGATCAAGGCTTTGCCAACTGCTTTTTACTCGATCTCTCGGATTTTTCGTTCCAATTGTTTTTTTTAAAAAAGTCTCTGATGGAATCTCTTTCCAAATTCTGTTAAACGCTTCTCTTTTATAATAATTCCAAGGAGTTACTGGTCCATCCAAAGTATTTTTTCCGCTCAAAATCGATATGAATTCATTAACAAATCTAACCTTGTGATCATTATACCAAACAGAGAGCTCCTCAAAAAAGCTGGTAGTATTTAACAGTTTTCTAAAGAGCGTTTTATTGTAATCAAAAGTAATATTTTGGAGAGTTAAAATATTAATATCCCGCTTCAAATCATTTTTTATTATGGAAATTAATTTTTGGCTGCAAGAACTCATGGCAAGACAAATCGTTTTCTTATTAAAAATCTTTTTAAACATAGATTCGAGAATTCAATATCAATCAGAAGTAATATATCCATGGGTGATTTACATCCCCCGCAATGAGAATACGTTTCGTATTTCTCTGGAATGCACAGGAGTTCATGTTTTCAGTATATTTATTGGTGTTATTATCTGTACCCCCCATTCAAAGGACCTGATAACAAGGGAAGATATTTCATGGAGAAAAATGAAAACTTTTATATTTTCACTTTTAATTTTTTATATCTTTAATCTACTTCGAATTATATTATTAATTTATTTAGACTACATTGGGATGCCTTGGGTAATTATTCATAATTTAATAAATGACCTTTCTGGAATTGTAGCGGCGGTAATATTTTTTATAATTCTCTATAAGTTGATGCCTGAATTTTTTCTTTCGATTTATTATATATATCCGGCAATTAGAGCCAAAATCGAAAAAGCCAAAAAATGAGAAAACTAGATTTAGTGTGTATTATACTAACAATAACACATTGTTCAAAAATGATATAATAAATAATGGCACACATTGGATTTCGCCTTTAATTAAATCGTTGTCAGAGTTTAATTATCTCTTATTTCTTATATTCACATCGAATTTAGATTCCTTTTTCTTTTCTTTCTTTTGTCAGTTAATTCTACGATATTCTTTTATTTTTAAATCAATTATAATAATAGAATAGTTAGATTTTTTTGTGTTTATCATGGCAGAGACAAAAGAAAAATTGGAATGTAAAAAGCTTATAGTTGATATGGAAAAATGCGTTTTTTGTAAGGCTTGTGTTGCGGAGTGTCCGATGAGGCTGTATTATGTTAAAAATGAAGAATTATTATTGAGTAAATATACAGACGGTTTATGTATGGAATGCGGGCACTGTGTGGCAGTTTGTCCTTCCAAAGCGATCATGCTGAAGGAGCTTCCTTTAAGTGAAGTAATAGAAATAGCAGAAGATGTAAAGCTACCCTCTTATAAAGTTTTAATGAATTTAATCCAGACTAGGAGGACAATAAGGCAATTTAAGGATGAGGCTTTGTCGGAGGAAATGTGGAGCAAACTTATTGAGGCCGCTAGGTACTCACCTACAGGGCATAACGATCAGTTAGTTCATTTTACAGTCATACGAAGACCTGAGGTTTCTAAACTTTCACAGGAAATTACTAAGAATATTAAAGATTTTATAAAATTATATGAAGATCCTGATAAAAAAGACCAACTTAAATCATTATTTTCCAAAGGAATGATAACAATGATGAAGGGATGGCTCCCTATCTTAAAAAACGTGCTCAAAGCATCTGATCGGGGAGAAGATTATTGGTGTTGGAATGGAGAATTGATGATTTTCCATGGACCTAAATATATAATGAATATAGTTCAAGACAGCTCATTGGCAGCTACTCACGTAATGTTAGCGGCGGAAACATTAGGGTTAGGCACATGCTCATTGGGGCTAATTATGATGGCAATAAATCAATTCAACTCAATTGCTGAGTTTATAAAGTTTCCTAAGAATCATATTGTTGGGTATGCGTTGTCGGTTGGTTTTCCGAAGGTTAAGTATTATAGAGTCCCTGCCCGTCAACCTGCAAAAATAACTTGGATTTAATCTTAACTTTATGTCTGCAAAACAATTCTTTTCAAAATTCACATACAATTTCAAACCATTTTTCTCTACTTTCTTTCAATTTTGATGTTATCGAAACATTTATTTTCTAATTCATTTTAAATAGAGATAACTCAACGATGGGAAAGTTTAGAGAGGGTGTGCTATAGTATTTATTTTTTTAGGAAGTTATTAAAATCATTAATTTTTACTCTTTAATAAAATCTAATTAGTCTATTTTAAAACAGTTATAAGGAGTTGTATTATTAAATGCCTATGTTAGATAAATCAAAACTAAGGGAAGATGTGCGAAAATTATCTGAAAAAAGTCAAAGAATAATGATGAAAGGAGTTTCTAAGTTTTTAAGCATGGAAGAGAATAAGGGCACTGACCTCAAGGAATTAATGAGAATTATCATAGATGGAAATGCACGTTTCTATGAGGAATTGGCCAGTGGAGAGGGTAGAGTGGAAGAATTATATGATCTTGTTACCAAGGATCAGATGAATTTTTTGGCTCGCTTATTTCGATATGCTATGGAATTCAAAGCTGAATTTCTTATGAAAAAGAATCCAATACCGGATGATGTTTCAATTGAGCAGATTAACGCAAATGGAGTTCCTGCGGAATGGCAAATCCCTTCTAACGTTCCTGAATATCGAGTGTTTCTCTTTATCCACGGTGGAGGACAAGTTCTGGGTTCACCTAAATCAAGTAGAGCATATTCTGTGGAGATTGGAAGGACCATAAACATGAAAGTATTAAGTGTCGATTATAGGCTTGCTCCAGAATATCCCTTTCCTGAGGGTTTAGAAGATTGTGTTAAAGTGTATAAGTGGCTGTTATCAACGGGCATTAAGGCCAAAGATATAATAATTGCGGGTGCTTCTGCGGGGGGTAATTTGACAATCTCAACCATTCTTAAGCTACGCGATGAAGGTATTCCTTTACCGGCTGGAGCTGTTGTACTCGCTCCCGGTATTGATTATACTCCTAATAGCAAAACAATTTTAGAGAATGCTAAAACTGATCCAGTCATGGCAGACGTAGGGATTTTTTGGTGGATTCCTGCGTATTTGAATGGCGCAGACCCAAATGATCCTCTTATATCCCCGGTCTTTGCTGACTTAAAAGGATTCCCCCCAATTCTACTTCAAGTTAGTAAAAAATATAAAAAAAGTAAATGATAATTTATATAAAGGGTTGCCTAATCACCGTTTTCATGGTAGCAGGGTTAGCTTTTCTCGGGTCACTGAGATAAATTTCATGGTGTTTATTAGAATGACCATCAAACTTTCCACCTTCCTTTTTAATGAAATCATGGACTTTCTGAACAGTGGACCCTTCTTCTGAATAAGGACCGATGTGCATGATTTGAGCGGCTTGACCTTCTAAATATCGTTCTAACCGAAGATTAGAAAGCAATTTCGATATCTCCGGTTTTTTTTCTTCAGTTATTTTGATAGCTTCATTTATCATATCTTGAGTAATCCAATCTGGTTGCATTATCATCATAGTCCATTTCCACTTATCACGATTTCC
>JAHQWS010000250.1 GCA_029856295.1 Promethearchaeia archaeon | reverse complement strand
AAACATGGTTGCTGCCATTGCTCCAATCTTTCTCTTATCAATATCCCTCGGTAAGCTAGAAGTAATTAGAAGCCCATTACGACTGACAATAGCTGAACCAGTAATACCGCTTCTCGTCTCTAAATCTTTTAATTCCTTATTTAGGTTTTTAATTTTTAACGAATCCATTGATACTTCTTACTTTATTGATTTTCAATTTAAATTTGATTAAAGAATAATAATCATTAAGGTATAAAAAAATATACGAAACTTATACATGAAATCGAAATGGAACTAATATTTAACTTAGAAAGTAATTAAACTAAAGTAGAAAGACTGGTTTCATCGACTGTATTTGGTTTCATCGACTGTATTATCGATAAAAACCTTTATTCCCATTGAATGGTCTATATCTATTTCTCCAACTCGGTTGACGAAGTTTGGCTGTTCTCCCAAAACCACAACTTGCACAAAATCTCTTTCGACGATGGAAGGAATGTTTCCCACATCTTCTACAAGTCTTATGACTGCTTGCCTTATTTTTCTTCCCTTTACTTGGAGTTCCTTTTCCCATTTTTGATCAGTCTCCTTCTTTAAACATCATCAAATTCATCTCGATGCATCAATTTATCATGTTCCATTTTCTCATCCTCATCAGTTTCCATAAATACAATCTTCTCTCGATCTTGACCAATGAATATTATAGACGCACCTCGTATCATAACAGTACCTAAATCTTTGCTTCGTTTGCCTCCCCTGCCAAAGTAAATTTCTTTAGCATTTTCTACAATTAAATTCATGTAATTATCGAACTTCACAAGTTTCCCTGTCAAATATGTATTCCAAATCTTTAATTTTATACGAACTTCTGACTTTAAAATTGCCTTACTCAATGTTCTTGAAATGGTTTGCTGAGACATGAAAAAAACTTTTTATTTTATGAGTAGAATCTATTAGAATATTCTATAAAATGAAATTAAAATATAAATATTTTTTTATTCTAAAGATTTAATTTAGCTATACTTATACTTATTAAAAACAATTTCATTGAGTACTTAAATATGAAAAAGATTGGTATTTTTGATAGTGGTGTTGAGACACCAGAAGAAATTATTCTTGCGGCAGGTTTAATACCTTACAGGCTTTTTGGGGATCCTACGATTGAACCTGATAAAGCTAATGAGCATATCCCTCCAACACATTGCATTTGGACACGGAACCTTCTCGAACAAGCAATAAAAGGCTTTGATAAGGATATTATAGGAATAATTGGAGCACATGGCTGTGACCGCACTAATCGTGAATTTGATATATGGATTGAGTGTTTGACTATTGATTTTATGTTCTTTCTTAATTCTCCAAGAAAGCGAGATGAGAGTGCATTGAGATTTTTTATTGATGATATGAAAGAGTTAATTATCCAATTAGAAGAGCATTTTAATGTGAAGATAACTCCTGAAAAAATAAGCGAATCAATTAAAAAGATGAACGTTATCAGGAAATTATTAAAAGAAATTTCTGAGTTTAGAAAAAAGATGATTTTGAAAGGCTCAGAATTCCATGCTTTAGTAAAATTAGCTCAGCAACAAAACAAAGATGAAGTTATAAACATCCTCCAATCTAAACTGAAAGAACTTAAAACTAAAGAACCTTTTCCAGAAAAAAATGTTAAAAAGGTACTATTGACCGGTTCAGATATTGATGATACCGAATTTATTAAACATCTTGAAGATCTTGGTTTTCACATCATAATAGATGATTTAGGTGTGGGTACAAAATATTTTTGGAATACAGTCGATGAAAATGAAGAACCAATCATGGCATTAGCTAAATATCATTTAAATAAACCTATCTATTCGACAAAATTTCCCTCGTATGAAAGATTTGAAGTAATCAAAAACTTAGCAGAAATCTATAATGTAGATGGTATCATAAATATAGCCCAAAAATTTTGTGAACCGATCTTATATGATCATCCATATATGAATAAAAAATTTAAAGAATTGGAAATACCGTATCTTTTTGTTGAAGTAACATATAATAGAGAATCATATAATCAATTATCAACAAGATTTTCAGCATTCGCTGAAATAATTTAGAGGTGGTCAAATGTCAAAAGCTGGAATAAAAAGTAATAAAATGTTAAATGCTACAATGGGATTAAAAAATATTATGGGTAGACATTTTTTAGCCATCGAGCAAGCTTACCGAGATGGAAAACCGACTGCTTGGGCAACTTCAGGGTCTCCGGTTGAAATGTTATATGCTATGGATGTGCAACCAATGCTTCCTGAAAACTCCGCAACAGTTTCCGCTGCTCAAAAATATTCCCAAAACTTTATTGAAATTGCGGAAGAAGAGGGTTTTTCTTATGATCTGTGTTCGTATTTTAAAACTAACGTAGGAGCAGTCAAAAGTAATGCCGATATGATTAAGGGCGGCACAAGAAAACCAACATTTATGTTATCTACTGATGTGATCTGCGATACCCATGTGAATTGGTTTCAAGTTCAAGCAGAAAGATTTAATGTCCCCCATTTTACTATTGATGTCCCTCATGTAGTAAGCAACACAAATCAAAGACAATACAATTATTTTAAAAAATATGTCACAGTACAGTTATATGAATTCTTAGATTTTATGCAAGAAGTTACAGGTCATGAATATAACGAAGAAAGATCACGAGAAATTACTAAAAATTCTTGGGATTTAAGTATGGTTTGGCAAGATATCTATGAATTAAGAAAAGTTGTTCCCTGTCCGATATCGACAAGGGACACATTCGGAGGTTTATTTCCTCTGTTTACCATGCCGGGCCTAAAAGAACCTATAAGATTATATAAAAAAATGTATAAAGAGGCTAAATTAAGAGTAGATAATGGTATTGGTGCATTAGAACAAGAAAAATTTCGTTTGATGTTTGAGGGTATACCCTTCTGGTATAATTTGAAATTTTTTGGCACACTTGAACGCTGGGGTGCTATTATCGTTTATGAGCCTTATACATATGCTTTTAGCAAATATATGAACCCTAATGTAACTAAAGAGATGGTTCTAAACCAACCAATTGAAGCGATGGCTGAATTAATGCTTAGTTTTTGGTATATTTATGATTTTGAAACGCGTGTGAAAAAATTCGAAGAAACTGTTAGGGATTGGAAAATAGATGGCGTTCTTTTACATAATAATATGTCATGTCGACCTAATTCATGTGGATTATATGATTTGAAACGTAAATTGATGGACGATGCTGATATTCCATGTTTAATTATTGATGCCGACATGAACGATCCAAGAAAGTTAAATGAAACTCAAGTTACAAATCAGATAGAAAGTTTCATTGAAATTCTTCGGCAAAGAAAGAAGAAATAAATTGATTTCTTATTTTCTTTCGTATTTTTTGGCAATTTTTATATTAGAACTTGGAGTCAAAATGAGATAATGAGCTCCAAGTCGTCCAATAGATCCTCCGCATTTCTTAAGATATCCTTTAAGTTCTTCTACTGCATCCTGTAACTCTTCTATAGTTTTTCTATTTTTAAGAACAGTTTCTGCATTTAATATTAAAATATTCCTTCCTTGCAATTGTTTCTTAATCTCGGGAACTTGTTTAATTGAATTGAAGTCATACTTCTTTATCAGGAAATTTTGAAAATCTGTGGACATCTGAAGGT